>NZ_CATVYQ010000016.1:0-39070 GCF_958348295.1 uncultured Holdemanella sp. | reverse complement strand
AGGACTAGAACATGGCTAAAAATGATGTAATTAGTGTTGAAAATAATATAACAAAAAAAGATTTTAGAAAAGTATTCTGGAGATCATTTACTTTACTTGGATCATTCAACTATGAAAAGATGGAAGGTCTTGCTTATCTATATTGTATTGAACATATTTTAAAGAAAATTTATAAAGATGATGAAGAAGGCTTAAAACAAGCTATGCTTCGTGAAAGTGCAGCTTTCAATATGACAATTGCACCAGCACCATTCGTTATGGGAATTTCTATTGCGATGGAAGAAAGTGTTAAGCGTGATCCTAATTTTGATCCAGCATCAATCAATGCGATCAAAGTCAGTTTGATGGGTCCATTGAGTGGTATTGGAGATACATTCTTCTGGGGTATCTTTAGAATCTTGGCTTGTTCATTATCAATTGGTTTTGCGAAAGCAGGAAATCCAATTGCTCCATTTATTCTATTGATTTTATTCAACATTCCAACATTCTTAACTCGTTATTATGGATTAAAGATTGGATATACAAGTGGAAACCAATTGTTGATTGACTTAGAAAAATCAGGAAAGATGCAATTGTTTACATATTGTGCGGGTATTCTTGGTGTGGCAGCCATTGGTTGTATGATCGCAAGCTGGGTAACTGTATCATGTCCTTTAGAATTCACAATTTCAGGAAATAAAATTGTAATTCAAGAATATTTAGATCAAATTATGCCTAAATTATTGCCTTTAGCTGCAACATTAGGTATTTATTCAGCAATTAAAAAGAATATCAAAATCACAAAGATTATTTCAGCAATCGTAGTGATTGGATTTGTATTAGGTGTATTTGGCATTATTGCCCTATAGGAGGTTATTATGGCTATAGTAGAAGTACGTGTGGACGATCGTTTGATTCATGGCCAAGTTTGTGGCTATTGGATTCCACAGTTTGATGTGCAACGAATTTTGATTGTCGATAATGAAATCGTGAATGATGAAAATCGTAAAGTATCTTTGAAATTTGGTACTCCACCAAGATGTAAATTGTCAATTTTTGATTCGAAGAAAGCTGCAGAGAAATTGCTTCGTAAAATCGATGAAGGAATTCGCGTTATGATTCTAGTGCGTTCACCTGAACCACTTGCTGAAATGTTAGATTATGGCTATACATTTGATCATGTTACTGTAGGTAATATGTCTACAAAAGATGGTGCTAAACAGATTCGTAACAATATGTTTGTGAATGAAAAAGAGGCAGCTGCATTCAAAAAAATCAAAGAACACAATATTCCAATGTATTATCAAATAACACCAAATGTGTCAAAAGATGACATTTCAAAAGAATTTTAAGGAGGATTCGATTATGGCAGAGCCAACAGTATTAGGGTATATTAAGGAACAACCAGAAAGATTAAAATATGTTTTCGAAAATAAAGGTGTGTTTGTGAAACCATTTGTAGATGTATTCACAAAAAATAACATTAAGAAAGTGATCTTCTTTGGTTCAGGAACATCTTATAATGTATCTATTTTAGGAACTTATTATTTCAAACACCTAGTAGGAATTGATGCAGAATATCAATATCCAACTGTATTTAAAAATTATGAAAAAGCAGATTGGTCAGGATTATTAAAGAAGGATGAAATATTATATGTTGGTATTTCTCAATCTGGAACATCTATTTCGACTTGTGAAGTTATGAAATTTGCACAACAAGAAGGTTATCATACTTTGGCAATCACGGGGAATCTAAATAGTGAAATCACTAAATATGTTGATACCAAAGTACATCTTTTAGTTGGAGATGAATTGACTCCACCAGAAACAAAAGGATATACAACATCTGTTATTTCTGTATATCTATGGGCTGTTGAATGCGCTCATGTAACTGGTAAGATGAGTGATGCTGAATATGAAAAAGCTTTAGATGAGACTAAGAAATTGGTAGATCAATTCCAAACTGTAGTCGATGAAAGTGAAGCTTGGTATGATCGTAACCGCACAACCATTGTAAATAGTGATCGTTTATATTTCTTAGGTTATGGTATTGATTTTGCAACAGCAATTGAAGCTCAATTAAAAGTTGGAGAAATGTTAAGACTTCCTGCATTGGGATATGAAATTGAAGAATATTCTCATGGTCCTACAATGGCTATTTCTAAAAAACAAACCATTTGTATTATTGGAAGTGATGAAGCTGAATTTGAACACAGTGTAGATTTCAGTAAATCCTTTAAAAAATACACAGATCGTGTTCACTTTATCACATGTAAAGATTTAGGAAACGATCCTAGAGACTGTGTATTCTCTGTTAAGACAAATAAATATTTGGCTCCATTGATGTTTACAGTTCCATTCCAATTTGTTGCCGCAAAAGGCGCTAAGGATATTGGTATTGATACAGCTATCAACCCATTTGACGAAAATTTAGCTCACTACAAAGACTAATGAAAGCTATTATTTTTGATATGGATGGTGTCCTAATAAATAGTGAAGTGAAATATCAAGAATTATTTATGCAGTTTTTTAAAGATAGAGGAGTTTTTATTGAAAAAGAAGAACTTCTCTTTCTTATTGGTTGTTCTAGAAAGACAGAAGACGAATTTATCGCAAGTCGATTAGACATAAGTGTAGAAAGGGCACAGGATTTAAAGAAAACATTTTTTGAAAATCATAAAGTGGATTATTTAAAAATACGCATGCCTTATGTATTGGAATTACTTGCATATTTAAAGAATAACGAAATTACGATGGCACTTGCTTCATCTTCTCCAATGGACAATATTGAAGATGTTTTAAAACAATGTGAGATTGAAACCTATTTTAAATATATTGTGAGTGGAGAAAATTTTAAAAGGACAAAACCAGATCCAGAAATTTATGAATATACATGTAAACAAATCGGTGTTTCTAAAGATGAAATATGGGTTGTAGAAGATTCGGAGTATGGAATTGAAGCTGCAAAAAAAGCAGGACTAAAAGTTATGGGATTATATAATAGTAAACTTTATCAAGATTTGACAGACGCAAATTTAATTATTAGTTCACTAAAACAGATTATGGAGGAAGATATATGGTAGGAATTCTTATTACAGGTCATGGTCATTTTGCCAGTGGCATTGCTTCAAGTGTAGAGTTGATCATGCAAAGTCTAGAAGGGATAGAAGTTGTTGATTTTCCACAAGGGGATACGGCAACTGAATTGAAAGAAAATATGCATAACGCATTAAGTAAATTTGATGATGAAATTGTCGTATTCGCAGATTTACTAAGTGGATCTCCATTTAATACGGCTGTTATGGAAGCTTTAGAAAATGATAAGATCCAAGTTGTCTACGGCACAAATTTAGGTATGTTGATTGAATGTATTATGATGCGTAATATGGGATCGAGTGCAATTGAAATCGCAAATAAGGCTTGTGAGGTTGGTCAGACTCAAATTGGTAAATTTGAAAAGCAGCTAGAATCAGATGATGATTCATCGGATGAGGAGTGGTAAAATGATTCGAAGCATAATGTGGCAGTATATAGAAGAAGAGCCTACATATTTATTGAATATCTTAAATAATCCAGAAAATAAAGAGGTTATTCAAAAAGTAAAGGATTTTGATACCATTTATATATGTGCACATGGAAGTTCTTATAATGCAGCTACTTCAGTTGCTAGTTTTATAAGTGATATGGCCCATGTTCGTGTATATGTCTATACACCAAGTAACTTTAAGCATAATGCCAAATCCATCAATTATGAAAATAAAGATAAGACATTGGTGATTGGAATTAGTGAAACAGGCACGAGTCGAGGTGTTTTAGAAGTTCTAGAACAAATGAAAGATAAAGGCTTTACACTTCTAACACTTACAAACGTAAAAGATTCACCTATGGATACATTAGGAGATTACACTCTTTATTATCATTGTGATGAAGAAGATAGTAATGCCAAGACAAAAGGGTATAGTTGTACTTTATTATTATTGATGTTGATTGGTATATATTCAGGTTATTTCAAGGGATTTGTTTCAAATGAAGAAGTGAAAAAATATTTTGAAGAGTTAAAAAATGAAATCAAGAATCTTGAATCATTAATGGATAGTTTTGTATCTTGGCTTAAAGATGCAAGTTATGGAAAAGATATGAAAGATATCTATGTGATTGGTGATGGAATGCAATTTGGTTCTTGTTTAGAAGGCCAGCTTAAACTAATGGAAACAATGTGTATGCCAACCATGTTTAATGATATTTTAGAATTTTCACATGGTATGCACAGATCTTTAAATACATCTTCACATGTATTGTTGTTGGATGATGGTACGGAAAAGGAATTGATGTATAAAACGTATGAATATCTTAAATCTAAACAAATTCCAGTTTTATTGATCACAAATCAAAGTTATGCATATGATGATTATATTTATCCTGTTGATTTATATCATGTGGATCATTCAATATTTTCTATCATTTACTTGATTCAAATCATATCTGTATTTGTACCTGAACTTCATGGTTTAGATCCAAATCGTGATGCGAATAACGACTATACAGATTTTGTGAATACTAGAGTATAATTAAAAAGTAAAGCCCAGATGGGCTTTTCGTATCTAGGGGAGGATGCACATGTTAGAGTTAGTTGTTTTTGATGTTGACGGGTTAATGTTAGATACTGAAAGTGTATGGAAAGAAGCTTTTGATCAGGCGGGTAATAAGTATGGTATTCAAAATATGGGTTCTACTTTATTTCCAAAATTGATTGGTAAAAGTGGTAGAGATGAAAAAGAAGTGTTAGATCGATATTTATCTTCTGACATTCAAGAATTGGTAATTAAAGAATGGGAACGCATTGGATATGGTATGTTGGAAAAGGAAGTGCCAGTAAAGCCAGGTTTAAATGAAATCCTAGATTTTCTAGATGCATATCATATTAAAAAGGCTGTCGCTACAACGACAAGAAGAGAGCTTACTGAAGAAAGATTAAAACGAGTTGGCGTATATGATCGTTTTGATTATGTATTATGTGGGGATGAAGTCATAAATCGTAAACCAGATCCAGAAATTTATCTAAGTGTTTTAAAGAAAATGGATACAGACGCAAGAAATGCTCTAGTCTTAGAGGATAGTGTAGTTGGTGTTGAAGCAGCTTATAGAGCAGGTATTGATTGTATTCAAGTGCCAGATATTATTGCACCTACAGATGTACAAAAGAAGCAGACGGTTTATACTGCGAAAGATTTAATGGAAGCTAAAGACTATATTAAAGAGAACAGAATATAAAATGCGTCAAAATGATTTTGAAAATACACCCATGATAAAACTCGTTATGTCTTTAGCTATACCGAGTATGATTGCTCAGTTAGTCAATATTTTATATTCCATTGTCGATCGTATGTTTGTAGGACAAATTGAAGAAGTAGGAAATTTATGTTTGGCAGCCGTTGGAATATGTGGGCCAATCGTTACTTTATTATCGAGTTTTGGAACACTTGTCGGTATTGGTGGTTCGATTTGGCTATCAATGTGTTTAGGGCAAAAGAATGAGAAAAGGGCCAGTCAAATCTTATATAACAGTTTTGTGATGTTGGTTGTTCTTTCTATTTGTTTAACACTTGGATTCATTCTTTTAAAACACAATTTGATCTATTGGTTTGGAGGCAGTGATGCCCTATATCCTTATGCCAATACCTATTTAACAATCTATACATTAGGAACTTTCTTTGCCCTAATGTCGATTGGATTGAATTATTTTATTACAGGACAGGGCTATGCCACGATTGCGATGTTAAGTGTATGTATTGGTGCCATCACAAATATTATTTTTGACTTTATTTTGATTCGCACACTTAAAATTGGTGTGGCTGGAGCTGCTATTGGTACAGTTGTAGCACAATTTATATCGTGTATGTTTGTGCTTTGTTTTTTAAGATTCAAATCGAAAATCAAACTTCATAAAGAAGAATTATCTATAGAGAAGATGAAGCATATTGTAAAACTTGGATTTTCTCCATTTCTGATTATCGCATCCGATTCAATTATTTTAATAGTGATGAATATGATGCTTCAAAAGTATGGTGGGAATATGGGTGATATTTATATTTCGGCTATTACTGTAGCTCAAAGTTATTTCTTATTGATTACAGGGCCATTGCTTGGTATTAGTTCGGGTACACAACCTATCTTTGCGTATCATTTTGGTTCGCAAAATTTAAAAAAGATCAAAGAAGCCTTTAAAATTGTGATTTCATTTGCGTTTTTATTTTGTTTGATCATGTTCATCATTTCAATGTGTTACTCAAATGTATTTGTGGCTATGTTTACTAATGATGCCATGACTATACCAATCGCAGATAGGGCTATTAAAATCTTCTGTTTAGGTATTTTAATGATGTCCATTCAATATGTTTTAGTGGATGGAATTACAGGATTATCTAATGTAAAATTATCATTATTTTTATCATTAAATCGTAAGATGATGTATTTAGGCTGTACATGTTTATTGCCTGCTTTTTTAGGGGTTTCTAATATTTTCTATGCACAACCTGCAGCGGATATTTATGCATGTATTGTGACTGTCATTTGTTTTATAAAAATCATACCTTCTTATTTAAAAAGTCATGGAGTGAAGTAAGGCGAGATGAACTAACATCTCGTTTTTTTTAATAGTATAGTCTTTTTCTGATATAATAGTGGCGTAGGAGGAATTTATATGTCTATATTTCTAAATCCTGATAATGCGAATTTTAATGAAGCGGTTCATTCAAAAATATATGTGGATAAAACGGGTTTAATTGAATATACAAATAGTGTGCTTTCAACCACAGCTAAATTTATTTGTAATTCAAGACCAAGACGTTTTGGAAAATCCATGACTGCCGATATGCTTTGTGCTTATTATTCAAAGGGATGTGATTCTAGAGAATTATTTCAGCCATATATGGTTTCTTCATGTTCTACATTTGAGAAGTATATAAATCAATATGATGTCATTCATATTGATGTACAGTGGTGTAAAGACCAAGTTGAAAATATAAATGATATTGTCAATTATATTAAAGAGAGTTGTATGCATGAATTACAGAATGAGTATTCCAATATTGACTATAATGGAATTATTTCTTTGTCTGGTACACTTTCTAAAATCAATGATGAAACAGGACATCGCTTTGTGGTAATCATTGATGAGTGGGATGTATTGATTCGAGATAATGCGAATAATAAAAAATTACTAGAAGAATATATTGATTTCTTAAAAGGATTATTTAAAGGATCACAACCTTCTCGTTATATCGCATTAGCGTATTTAACAGGTATTTTACCAATCAAAAGAATGATGACACAGTCCGCATTGAATAATTTTGATGAATATACAATGTTGAATCCAGGTCCATTGGCTTCTTTTATCGGATTTACAGAGGGGGAAGTAAAAGGATTAAGTAATAAATACAATATAGATTTTGAGAGAATTAAAAAATGGTATGATGGATATTACTTAAATCATCAGCATGTATATAATCCGAAAGCCGTTGTTAGTTTATTTACTTTAGGTGTGTTTCAAAGTTATTGGGCACAGACGAGTAGCTATGAATCGATTCATAGTTTGATTCAAATGAATTTTGATGGCTTAAAAGAAGCTGTTTTAGAAATGTTAAGTGGTAATGAAGTGAAGATGCAGACAACGTCTTTTCAAAATGATATGATTTCATTTAAAAATATGGATGATGTCTTAACGGCATTGGTTCATTTAGGATATTTGGGATACAATCAAACAAATAAGACGGTATTTATTCCAAATGAAGAAATTCGGCAAGAATTTGTGAATTCTGTTTCAGAAGATAAATGGAATGATTTGATTCAATTTGAAAGGGAATCGGATACCATTTTAGAAGCAACTTGTCAAATGGAGACAGAAGTTGTAGCTAAACAAATGGAAAAGATTCATAATACGTATGCTTCTAATATTACATATCATAATGAAAATGGTTTGAGCAGTGTTTTAACGATTGCGTATTTATCAACTTTGAAATATTATTTTAAACCAATACGAGAATTGCCAACAGGAAGAGGATTTGCGGATTTTGTTTATATCCCTAAACCTGAATATAAAGATTATTATCCAGCCTTATTGGTGGAGCTAAAATGGAATCGTAATGTTCAAAGTGCATTAGATCAAATCAAGGAAAAAGTATATCCTCAATCTATTCAAGAATATACCGATAATTTATTATTGGTTGGAATTACTTATGATTCCAAGACAAAAGAACATGGTTGTAAAATAGAGAAGTTTTAATGGTGTTAAAAATAGGTGATAATTATGTTTTTTAAGAAAGAGAAAAAGATGAATGTTCCAGATTTATGGAATTTTATGACATCCTTAAATAAAAAGGATAAGGCTTTGTTTGAAGAACTATTAGATAATGATAATGAACCTTTGGAATATAAGGGGGATGTCAAACAGGGCGGATTATTAAAGAATAAAAAAATGATCGAAAGAAGGGTCATTGAAAAAGAAGAGGATGGAAGATTGCGCGATTATACACAATATCGTATTCAGCCAGATGTATATGAAGTATTAAAACCTTCTTATGATCAGTTTTATTCAATTATTGGTGACTAAGCTTGTAGAAATACAGGCTTTTTTTCTTTGTAGGTGCAAATCACAAGACAGAAAAAGTCCTTCTAGGTGCAAATGAAGTCAATAAAAAAGTCCTTGTAGGTGCAAGTGGAAAAGAAAGCTTGCTAAAATAACTTTAGATAAAGCATATTTTATAGCCGGCAATAATAGAATATACATTTGAGTATTTATTTATGTTAAATCATACTTTTTCTTTTTGTCAGAGTGAGAAGATGAGTTGTTAAATGGGCATGATTATTGGTTGATTGAAGCAGATTGCGAGTAAGTATGACGTTGAAATCCTTGTTGAAGAAAATGAATACTATAAGCCTTCTTCATTAAAGAGTAAGGGCTATGCCTATGTGAACAAACAGTAGAAAAAGTATTTAACTATGCCGCTGCTGTACCATTTATTCTTCCTGCAGGAACGGATGCGAGACGTTTTACTTATAATTGTGATACAGTTATTCGTTTTGTGCCAATTGATATTGATAATCAACAATATGCTTCAGTTCATTTAGAAAATGAAAACTTTAGTGTAGATAAGTTAAGTTTAGCTGTTGAATTTTACAAGGAACTGATTAAAACTATAGGTAATGAAAAAGCTGTCTTATTCGACAGCTTTTTAGAATATTTTATTTTCAAGCATTTGTTCGATGATTGTAAATACAGTCTGTTCCATTCTTCCATCATACAACATTCTATGTTTGGCATCCTCAATATAAATCAGGCGTTTCTTTTGTGCTGGAATCTTTTTATAGGCATGAGTAGAACTTGATGGAGCAATCACTTCATCACTTGTTCCGTGCAACATAAGGATTGGACATTCGATTTGAGAAATGGATTCTTTATATTGAGAAACAATCTTTGTGAAGGTTTGGTACTGCTTTGAGCTTGGGCCTTTCTTTTCTTTGTCGGATTTTTTAAATAAGCCTGTTACTTTTTTGATGTCAAGATATTCAAAGGCCGGTGCACAAAGGATTAAGGATTGCACTTTATAAATGCTAGCCAAATAACTGGCGATTACACCTCCCATGGAGAATCCAATTAGAATGACATTGGGATTTTCTTTAATGGCAAGACTTAATTTGGCTTCACATCTTTGTACCCAATCTTTGTAGTTGGCATCATTTGGATTGTTTAAATCATACATATCAAATTGAATCACTTCATATTTTTTAGCCTTTAAATAGCGCGCTAATGGATCGAATTCATGACTTAGATTTCTTCCAAATCCATGGATTGTTACTATTATAGGTTTCTTTCTTCGATTAAATAAAGACATTCGCATCACCTCGTTGTATAATTATTATAACATCTATTGAAAGGAAGGTCACATGTATCATGAAGGCAACTTTACTGATTAAAAATATTGAAAATTTATATACATGTGATAAGGATTTTACAATCTTACATCATGCCTTTATTGCATGTCATCATGATAAGATTATTGAAATTAATACGGGTTCTTATAAAGAATGGCTAGATCCTGCAACACGTGTCATTGATGCGCAAGGCGAGTGTGTCGTGCCAGCTTTTATTGATTGTCAATATAAAAGTTTTACGCACGTACGTTTGGGGGATCAATTAAGACAAGATATCAATGCGTTGTATGCGATGCGTCAAAATGGAATTTTAACTTTGATTTGTGACAATCCAAATTCGCAAAGAATGAAATTAGAGCAGGATGTATTTTATAAAAAGAATCAGCCGAAGCTTCCGGTTTTACATCGTTTAAATGAATTAAATGATAAAATTCCAGAAACTTTTTTAATGAGTTGTGGATTTGGACTTCCAAACTCCTACGTATATAGTATGGCACCTATGAGTTATGTATTGTTTCAAACACATCGAGTGTGTTCGAGAACATTATTAGAAAGTATGACGTCTATGCCAGCTAAAGAATTTAATTTACTAGATCGTGGATCGATTGAAATTGGAAAAACGGCAGATCTTTTGGTTTTACAAGTCACAACGATTGAACATTATTTTCAGACTTTAGGAAGACCGTTGATTCATCGTATGATCAAAAATGGGATTCAATTCTATCCCGAGTGGATGGTTTGTTAGGAAGAGTTTTCTTCCTTTTTTCTTTTTCTAAACAAAAAAAGATGGACTAGTCATTTGTCCATCTTCCAAAGATTCCACATGGTAATACACTATCATTTGTCGTAACAGGAAGTAGGTTTTCACCACATTCAATGTGTCCACCTTTTTCTTTTTGAATCGATCTAGATAAAGCTTCATTGAGTGTTGAACAACTAAATCCAGTTGTATAACAGTTCACAATAAAGAATAGGGCATCATCACTTAAAATCTTCATACATTCTTGAATCAATGGGAATAATTCTTCTTCCAATTTCCAAAGTTCACCATTTGGACCTCTACCATAACTAGGTGGATCCATGACGATACCATCGTATTTTCTTCCTCTTCTTTGTTCTCTTTTTACAAATTTAATACAATCGTCCACAATAAAACGAATCGTATGATCTTGTAAATTCGAAAGTTGCATGTTTTCTTTTGCCCATTGAATCATACCTTTTGAAGCATCTACATGCACAACTTCTTTCGCTCCAGCTTTTGAGCAGGCCATGGTAGCACCACCTGTATAGGCAAATAGATTTAAGATTCTTAAATCATCACGTTTTGATTCTTTGATCTTATGGGCCATAAAATCCCAGTTGCTAGCTTGTTCAGGGAATAGTCCCGTGTGTTTAAATCCGGTTGGACTGATTTTAAAGCGTAATCCTTTGTAACCGATTGTCCAGAATTCTTTAACAGGCTTTTTCATTTCCCAATGACCACCACCGGATTTAGAACGGTGATATACGGCATCCGCTTTATTCCATGCACGCTCATCTTCAATAGGCCAGATTGCCACAGGATCCGGTCTTCTAAGGATCGTTTGATTCCATCTTTCTAATTTTTCTTTATTTCCAGTATCAATAACTTCATAGTCTTGCCATTCTTTAGCAATTTGATTCATACTTTTAGTTCTCCTTTAACCGTATTATTATAACATACATTTGCCAACTATGATATAATAGAGTGTGACTCTAGAAGGAGGTTTTAACATGTTTGTTCAAATGATTTGTAAAGATCGAAATGAAAAAGAAATGAATGAATTGTATGAAGTTTTAGGACTGATCGCAAGACGAGAAGAAGTGCAAATTGAAGATCGTTATGATCATGTTGATATCTTAGTTTGTCCACAAGGAAAAATTGTTGTGACAGAAGAAGATGGCGATATGGTTTTACGTGCTAATACACGTCATGCAGGTCCAGGATTTCATGCGTTTGTGGTAGATATATTTAAAGATATTCAGGAAGAAATTCCTGGTGAATATGAACTAATGGATGATATGGAATTTGATAAGGATGAAGATTTTGATCGATTGAGTTCTATGTATGAGGATGAAATGGATTATATTCGTGGCGTTCTTTTGGAAAATGAAGTGATGCGCCAACAAAATTATATGTATGATGAAACGTATTTCTTACCTCTTCAAAAAGAAAATCGCATTCTTACAAGTCAGGGGGATTTGGATTTAAAAGAATTTAAACATATGAATACTCGTGACTTGATGGATTCTTTCTATGTATGGAACAATTGGGAAAGAGATGCCAAATTCTATAAGAATTGTGCATTAACTTTACTTGCCAAAGAAGGTGTTGGAAAGTATACATTAATGAATGAAACAACAATTAAGCATGCCAATGATATTTGTGAATATATCGAGGCGGCTTATGAAAAGGATACGAATGTAGATCTTCCATTAGATGCCTATGCAGACTTATGTGAAAAGTTGGGTAGGGAAAATAAATTACAGAATGCCAAAAATATGGAGCAAGAAGCGATTCAATATCGTATTAAAGAAGTGTATCATTTATTTGAAGATGCAAGAGTTGTTGCCAGCGGTGCAGCTGAAAGAAGCTATGATCCAGTAAATCAAGCCTTATGTTTAATGTCTCCGTATACAGATGAAGCGCAATGGGATTGGTTGATTCAGGCCAGTAAACAACCGGGTATTGTCACAAACTTAGATCATATTATGGAACAAGATCCAATTCAATATGATAAGAAAACAATTTGGATGGATTCATGGCAAGAAGACGGAATCTATGTATTAGAGGCTGTGCTTCGTTATAAAGAAAAATTCTTATATTTCCATGATGTATGTGCTAAAGAAAAAGATTTGAAATTCTTAGAACAATGCATTAAGGAGTCTGGTTTTACTAAAACACAACAAGATTAGGTAAAGTGTTAGAAAAGATAGCGAAAGCAAATGGTTATTCATCTGTTGATCAATTGTTGATGGATTATGGATTTATTCCTACAGCATTAACACCAAAATATAAGAAGGTAGAAATTGTTAAAGCGATTGCGAAGGGTATAACCAATAAATAGTAGAATGGAGTGCTCATATTTCTGAGCACTTTTTTTGTGTTTTATGGTAAAATTGATACGGTGATTAAAAATTATGAGTAACTCAATATTAGATACATTAAATGAAAATCAAAGAACTGCCGCAACGACAATTAATGAACACGTTCGTATTATTGCGGGTGCAGGTAGTGGAAAAACACGTGTCTTAATGGCACGTATTGTTTATTTGGTCCAGGATTGTGGTATTTTACCAAATCGCATTTTGGCCATTACATTCACAAATAAAGCAGCTAATGAAATGAAAACACGTTTAACTGCACAACTTGGCAGTATGGCAAGTGTGGTACGTATTTCAACCATTCACTCTTTATGTGTAAGAATGCTCAGAGAAGATGCTGACTTGATTGGATATCCAAAAACATTCGCAATTATGGATCCAGAAGATCAAAAGGCTATCTTAAAACCTATTTATAAAACATTAGAAGTGGATAAAACAACGATTTCTTATAATCGTGCATTAGGTGCTATTAGTGCTTATAAGACAAACTATATTGATCCACAAATGGCAAGTAATATGGCTATGGATGATGTAAGTATCACTTTAGCTAAAATCTATGCAGGTTACGAAGCACGTCGTAATGAAATGAAAGCTATGGATTTTGATGATTTATTATTAGAAGGACATCGCTTATTAAATAGTGTTTCTAGTGTTCGAGAAAAATGGCAAAATCGTTTAGACTACATTCATGTTGATGAGTTCCAGGACGTGGACCCTATTCAGTATGGAATTATTAAATTATTAACTGGTAAAAACACGCACTTATGTGTTGTAGGAGATCCAGACCAGACAATCTATACTTGGCGTGGAGCCAGTGTTGATATTATCTTAAAGTTTAATAAGGATTTTGAACCATGTAAAACCGTTATTTTAAATGAGAATTATCGTTCAACACAACCAATTCTAGATGCAAGTAATGCGGTTATTAAATACAATAAGGAACGTATTGATAAAGATTTATATACAAAACTTCCTGGTGATGAAAAAATCACAATGTTTGAAGGAAAAGAAGATAGTGAAGAACCTATCTTTGTGGCTCGTCAAATCAATGAAAAACATAAAAAAGGTTTGGAATATAAAGATATGGCCATTCTTTATCGTTCAAACTACTCGTCACGTGCATTTGAACGTATCTTTAAATCCGTAGGAATTCCATACGTAATTTATGGTGGTATTCGCTTCTATGAAAGACAAGAAATTAAAGATGCTTTATGTTATTTAAGATTATGTACAAATCGCAATGAAGAAGATCCGGACCAGATGGCTTTAGATTTAGCTGTGCTTCGTGTTATCAATGTGCCACGCCGTGGTATTGGGGCTCGTACAATCGAAAATCTTCAAAAACAAGCAGCTCAAAGGCATATGAATTTATATGATGTTATGAAAGATCCAATCGGATTAAGTACAGCGGTTACGAAAAAATGTGAAATGTTTGTGGATTTGATTGAAGATCTACGTGAAAATAGAGAACATTATGCCTTGGAAGACTTTTTAGACTACGTATTAGATACAACTGGCTATATTTCGATGTTGAAAGAAGATCGAGAAAGTGGTCAGGACCGTATTGATAACTTAAAAGAATTAAAAGAAGACATTGCCCAAAGTATGATTGAAGATCCTGAAATGACTTTAGAATCTTATTTACAAGACATTGCCTTATTTACAGATAAAACACAAGAGACAAGTGAAAACACAGTTAGTCTAATGACGGTACATGCTGCAAAAGGATTAGAGTTTGATACAGTTTTCTTAGTTAACTTTAATGATGGTGTATTCCCAAGTTCAAGAGCTTGTGATGAAGGTGGTATGAAAGCTTTAGAAGAAGAAAGAAGACTTTTATATGTAGCGATGACACGTGCTAAGAAAACATTATATATTTCATGGAATACAGGTTTTAGTTATATGCAAGATGCATTTAAAACACCTAGTCGTTTTAGAGCTGAAATCCCAATGGAATATATTGTGCAAGAAGAAAAAGAGGAAGTTTCTAAACACTCGAAAACAGTTGTTTCACAAACTTTAACAGGAAGGCCTTCTAAGCTTGCAGCCAATAAAAAGAAGGTGCGTTTACGTAAAGGGGATGCCGTCGAACATACGATTTACGGTCAGGGTGTTGTCCTTGAAATTCGTGGAGATGTCGCAACCATTGCCTTTGGCCATACGATTGGTGTGAAAAAGTTAAATGCATCTCATCCTTCTTTAAAGAAAGCTTAGGTGAGTATGATGGATGAAAAGGCAAGAATTTTAGAATTACGTAAAGAACTAGAAAAATATTCAATCGAATATTATGTATATGACAATCCGAGTGTAACAGACCAAGAATATGATCGTTTAATGCAGGAACTGATGGTATTAGAAGATAAGCATCCAGAAATGTACGATGCGAATAGTCCTAGTCAAAGAATCATTGGTTCAGTACTTGATGGCTTTGAAAAAGTGACACATGATACGCAGATGCTTTCTTTGTCAAATGTTTTTAATAAAGAAGAAATTGAAGAATTTGTTCAAAGAATCTCAGAAAGTGTTTCCAACCCAGAATTTGTCGTAGAATGCAAATACGATGGACTGGCGATGGCTTTACTTTATGATGATGGAAACTTTACTAGAGCCGTGACAAGAGGGGATGGAATTGTTGGAGAAGATGTTTCAAACAATGTAAAAACCATTCTTTCCATACCTATGCATATTCCTGAAATGCGTCATGTTGAAGTTCGTGGTGAAGTCTATATGCCTAAGGCTAGCTTTGAACAATTAAATAAAAGACAAGAAGAAAAAGGCTTAGCCCCTTTTGCGAATCCAAGAAATGCAGCTGCAGGAAGCATTCGACAATTGGATTCAAGCGTATGTGCTAGCCGTAAATTAGATGCCTATTGGTATTATTTCCAGAATGCTTCCGATTTTGCTGTACAAACACAAGAAGAAGCATTGCAAGCAATGTCTAAGATGCATTTTAGAACCAATCCATTGCGAAAAGTTTGTACAACGGTTGAGCAGATTTGGCAATTTATTCAAGAAATTCAAGAAAAACGTGAGGATCTGCCATATGAAATCGATGGTATGGTCATTAAATTAAATAATTTAGCGGATCAAAGAAGGCTTGGAAGTACGGCAAAAGTGCCTCGTTATGCCACAGCCTATAAATTTCCAGCACAAGAAGTATTGACACGATTAAAAGACATTGTGATTACAGTAGGGCGTACAGGGAAAATTACACCGAATGCCGTATTAGAACCAGTACGTGTTGCTGGAACTACAGTGAGTGCTGCTCAACTTCATAATGAAGATATGATTGTCAATAAAGATCTTCGTATTGGTGATATTGTTGTTGTTCGAAAGGCTGGAGAAATTATTCCAGAAGTGGTAACAAGCGTTCCTGAAAGAAGAGATGGAACACAAGTGCCATACAAGTTTCCAACGACTTGTCCAATTTGTGGTTCACACTTAGTTCGTTTACCTGATGAAGCTGCTCACTATTGTATAAATCAAGATTGCCCTGCCCGTGTTGTTGAAAGTATGATTCATTTTGCGTCTAGAGATGCAATGAATATTGATACTTTAGGTGATAAGAAAATTGAACAACTACATGAATGGGGCTATTTGAATTCGATTGAAGATATTTATTTTTTAAATCGTTATTATGATGAATTGATTGAAAAGCCTGGATATCAGAAAAAGTCAGTTGATAAATTGCTAGAATCTATTGAAAATAGTAAAAAACAACCGTTAGGTGTTATTTTATATGGATTAGGCATTCGCCAAGTTGGTAAAAAAGCAGCTATGATTTTAGCAGAGCAGTTTGGTGATATTGATGCATTAATGCAGGCAAGTATTGATGATTTGATTTTGATTCATGATATTGGTTTGATTACAGCTCAAAGTGTTATTGCATTTTTTAAAGAAGAAAAGAACTGTCATTTGATCGATGTTTTAAAGAGTGTTGGATGTACGTTTACACAAGAAAAGAAACAAATCGTAGAAAGTCGTTTCACAAATAAAACCTGTGTTTTAACTGGAACTTTGGAGCATTATACACGCAATGAGGCAAAAGCTATTCTAGAATCATTAGGTGCAAATGTATCAGGCTCAGTTTCTAAGAAGACAGATTATGTAATTTATGGCGTAGCCGCTGGATCTAAATTGACAAAAGCACAAAATCTAGGGGTTCTGACAATGAGTGAAGAAGAGTTTGTACAGGAGGTAGAAAATGCGAAAGAATAAATTATTAATTGGTTTATTGGCGTTGAGTCTGTGTGCTTGTTCTACCGGAAATAAAAATCAAGCAAGTGCGTTAGAAGATGATGCATATCAAGCTATTTTACCATATGATGCAAGTGATACTAGAAGTAAGCATGTTGGTTTGATTCATGACACGGATTTGCGTGTTGAAATGGAAAGTGGATTGATGGAACTTTCGAAAAAACATTTTTCAACTTCATCTGTTGGATATAAAATACATCAATTCTTAGACTATGATGAATTAGATGCGACAGATGGTTCAAGAGGATTGTTAGGAACGGTTCGTGATGGGAATCCAAATGGTTTAAATCCAAGTGCAGATGAAGAATTTGACACAGGGAATGGAATCGTTACAAATGCGGCGGTTTTAGTGGATATTTACGAATTAGACTGGTATACAAATGATACACTAAAAGGTATTTCTTTAGGCTTGGTTGTGAACGGAGATTTAACAACATCAGATGGAACTAGCGTAGATATTACAGATGAAAAGATGAAAAATTATTTAGAAGTTACTTTCTCTAAACTAGCTTCCTATATGCATGAACGTTTTAATGAAATTAATAAAAATATTCCTATTTATATTGCAGCATATCGTTTAGACGATACCAATACAACAGAAAAAGGTGGCTATGTTTACGAAGGTTATTATAAAGGTGGACAAGGAAGCTTCAATTCTTTAAACGAAGAATGGACACTTGTACCTAGCTCACGTTTCACAGAATTAGATGCCACTGCAGCCAGTGAATTTGCGGCTTTTAAAGAAGAAATTTCAAAGGTACTTCCAGATAACACATATGTTACTGGGGAAGCTAAATTTGAATCGAAAAAAATGAAGAAATTAAATTTAACAATTACAGCACATGGAAAAACGGCTGGAGAAATATTAGCGGTGATTGAACATGCAAAAGATCAAATGACTACTTTTGAATCTAAAAAGTGTGACTATTTGATTACAGTTTTAAATGATGATACAGTGTATGCATTAATAGAAAGAAAATCTGGTTCAAGCGAATGTGTTGTGATCAGTAAGGTATAGGAGGAGAATATGGAAAAGTTCAGTACAGAATATTTTCACAAATTGGCGAATGATTTAAAGTTTGATTTGAGCGATGAAGAAATCGAAGAATTAAAAAAAGATTTTGTTGCCGTTGAGAAGCAAGTATCCCTTTTTGAAAAAGTGGACACAGAAGGAGTAGAACCTATGGTGTATCCTTTTGAAACACCTACAACGTTCTTAAGAGAAGACGTTGTAAGTGATGTGCTAAGTCAGGAAGATGCATTAAAAAATGTAAAAGATGCTCGTATGGGACATGTTCACGTTCCAAAGGTGGTGAAGTAAGATGGAAATTTCAAATTGTGTAAATAAAGAGGCTGCGATTGAAAGAATCAATGCAGTACAACCAAAATTAAATGCGGTTGTAACAATGATTGACGAAGAAACAAATACAAATGAAGGAAAACTTGCAGGGGTTCCGGTTGTATTAAAGGATAATATTTCTACTTGTGGAATTAGAACAACAGCAAGTAGTCGTATTCTAGATAACTATGTTCCAGTTTATGATGCAACAATCGTACAAAAATTAAGAGCAGCAGGAGCTGATTTTGTTTGTAAAGCAAGTATGGATGAACTAGGTATGGGTGGAACAAACAAAAACGCCTATACAGGTGTAGTACACAATCCTTATGATTTAGATAGAATTCCAGGAGGATCAAGCGGTGGCTGTGCAGCCTTAGTTGCGGCAGGATGTGTTCCATTAGCTATTGGTACAGATACAGGAGATAGCGTTCGAAAACCAGCCGCATATTGTGGTATTGTAGGTGTAAAACCAACATATGGCCGTATCTCTCGTTATGGAATTATTCCTTATGCAAGTTCATTAGATCACGTTGGATATTTTACTACTAATGTGAAGGATGCTGCTCTAGCATTAGAAGTTTTGGCAGGTCGTGACGATCATGATATGACTTCAAGTTATGAAGAGGTTGGTGAATATTCAAAATTATTGAATAGTGATCTTACAAATAAAACGATTGGTGTATTTAAAACAGTCATTGATGAAGTTCAAAATGAAGAGTTGAAATCTCAATTTAATGCATTGGTTTCTAAATTAGAAGAAAAAGGTGCAAAAATCATTAATGTTGAAATGCCGAAAGAATACATGGAATTGATTGCACCTGTCTATAAAACTATTGCGAATGCAGAAGCAACTGCTAACCACTCTAATTTAGATGGAATTCGTTTTGGTATGCGAGAAGATGGTCAAGATTTAGAAGAAGTCATGACAAACACACGTACAAAGGGATTCTCAAGCTATGTTCGAGCTCGTTTTGTGATTGGTTCGTATTCTTTGTTTGAAGAAAATCAAGATCGTTTATTTAGAAAAGCACAAAAAATTCGCCGTTTAATTGTGAAAAGCTACGCAAAAATGTTTGACGCTTGTGATGCCGTATTAAGTATTGCGGCACCAACTGTTGCACCATTGATCAATGAAAGTTCGGATGTTCGTTTTGGTGTGTCAAGTTTTGCCGAAGAACATATGCAGTTACAAAATTTCTCTGGCTATCCAAGTATTACACTTCCATTAGGAAAGGTAGATTCTATGCCTGTGGCTGTGAATTTAACTTGTAAGCCTTTCGAAGAACAAAAAATGTTTGATGTTTCAAGTGCTATTGAAGAATGTACAGGCTTAAAAGGTCAATGTTTGGAGGGATAAAAATGAATTATTTTGTAACGATAGGTATTGAAATTCACTGCGAATTAAAAACAAACACAAAAATGTTTTCAGGTGCTCCTGTACGTTTTGGAGAAACTGCAAACACATGTACAAGTGTTGTTGATTTAGGTCATCCAGGATGTTTACCTTGTGTAAATAAAGAAGCTGTTGCTTTAGCCATTAAAGCATGTACAGCTATGCATTGTAATCTAGAAACATTGGTGCGTTTTGATCGTAAAAACTATTATTATTCAGATTTACCTAAAGGATTCCAGATTACGCAACAATTCCATCCTATTGGAACGAATGGATATGTAGAAATCGATGTGGATGGAGAAAAGAAACAAATTCGTATTGAACGTATTCATATGGAAGAGGATACCGCAAAACAATTCCATAAAGAAACAGGGACTTACATCGACTTTAACCGTGCAGGGACTCCGTTGATTGAAATTGTTTCTAAACCAGATATGCATAGTGCTAAAGAAGCCGCTGCCTATGTAGAAACATTGCGTAAGAACCTTTTATATCTAAATGTCAGTGATGTTAAAATGGAAGAGGGAAGTATGCGTTGTGATGTCAATATTTCCTTAAGTAAAGATAAAGATACTTTAGGAACAAAGACAGAAATTAAAAACTTGAACTCTATTGCGAATGTTCAAAAAGCGGTTCAAGCAGAAATTGAGCGTCAATCCGCTTTATTAGATGCTGGTGAAAAAGTAGAACAGGCAACTCGTCGTTATGATGAAGCACAAAAAACAACGATTTTAATGCGTAAAAAAGAAGGAAATGTTGACTATAAATATTTTCCAGAACCAAATATATTCCCAATTCAGTTGGATTTAGATTGGGTAAAATCAATTCAAGATAATCTAGAAGAACTTCCTGATGCACGTTTAGCACGTTTTATGAAAGATTATGAATTAAGTGAATACGATGCAAGTGTATTGGTTGCAGATCGTGAAATGGCTGATTTCTTTGAAGAAGTTTTAAAATCAACAAAATTTGCGAAAAAAGCATGTAACTGGATCATTGGTGATGTTTCCGCCTATTTAAACAAGAATAACTTAACCTTTAAAAAGGTTCCTTGTTCAAGTGAAAATTTAGCTAGCTTGATTAATGTTATTGAAGCAGGTGAAATTAGTGGTAAACAAGGAAAAGTTGTATTTGAAGAAGTAATGCAAGGAAAAGATCCTAAAAAGGTTATTGAAGAAAAAGGCATGAAACAAGTTAGTGATGATGGTGCTATTTTAGCTATTGTTAATAGTGTTTTAGATGCTAACCCTCAATCTATCGAAGACTTCAAAAATGGGAAAGATCGTGCTGTAGGATTCTTGGTAGGACAAGTTATGAAGGCAAGTCGTGGTCAGGCAAATCCTAAACGTACAAATGAATTGATTCAAGAAGAATTAAAGAAAAGATAAAAGTCTGATTCATTCAGACTTTTAATGTTTTTGTTTCATGTGTTATAATAATTTTGTTGTTAGGAGGTTTTTATGGCCAAGATGAAACGTAAAAGAGTTGCTTCCAATAAACCTACAGGACAAGGACATAAGCTTGTATGGTTTACTGTTATTATAATTATGATTCCAGTTGTGATTGTAGGATATGTTTTGTTGACAAGTTTAGGTGGGCAAAACCGTCCAGTAGAAGGTAGTCGTTTTTCTAAAAAAGATTTAGACCCAGCTATTACGGATGATAATATTTCAACTCTAGAAAGTGCACTTTCAAATATAGAAAATGTTGAAAAAGTCAGTGTGAATCTATTAAGTGCTACATTACGTGTACATATTGATTTAATTGATAGTGCAACGGATGATGTCGCAAGTGCAGCAATCAATAGTGCTTATAGCGTTATAAATGAACAATTGCCTATTGATACATATTTTACAAACAAAGATGGATCAAAAATGTATGATTTGGAAATTGATTCTTATAATTATTTGATTGATGATACACATACTGCAGATGGTTGGACATATTTAAAGTTAACAAAAACAGGTGCCAGTGATGGACCTGTGACAGATAATATGACTGTCGCAAAAGATGCAGAGCTATCTAATCAGTTAAAAGCTGCAAGTGATCAGATTCAACAGAATATCGCAAATGCACAAAACAGTGATGATGGACAATAAATGTCCATCTTTTTTCTTGGAGGAGTAAAAATGAGGTTATATATTGATGAAAATAATCAAGTGTTCACAATGCATGAGGCAACAAGCGCAATGAAATGTTTTGAAGAGTTTGAAAATGAAAAGCCTTATACGTATGAAAATGTAAAGAAGATTCAAAGAGCAAATATTCCAGTACATGTACTATTAAATACGAGTATGATTGATGAAAAATGGATTTATTTAAACTTAAAAACATATATATCAAAAAATGACCGCGTTTGTGTGTTACCATTTAGTTTTTTTGACGATACTAAAAATGAAACAGATTGGAATAAACAATATGCTCCAGGACAAGGAATATGGTATCGTTCAAATCAAGATGTATTTTATAGATATGGCATTCGAGAAGAACAAATTGTATGGGTTAATTATTTTAGAGATACAATTGATGAGATGAAGATGAAAATATTAAATAGTTCCATTTTGTTGTTGACAGGTGGTGCTCCAGATTTAATGATGAAACGCATCAAAGAAAAGCGATTGAAAAAAATTATTAAAAATTATAAGGGCGTTATGATTGGGTATAGTGCAGGTGCTATGATCCAACTAGATTCTTATCATATTAGTCAGGATGAGGATTACCCTGAATTTTCATATCAAACAGGACTTGGATGTTTGTCTGGTTTTGATATTGAACCTCATTTTAGAAAAAGTAAGATACAAATAAAGAGTATTGAAAAAGTACAAGAAGAAAAACAAATTCCTATATATGGAATTTATGAGAATGGTGGAATTATTGTAGATAAATCGATAACTTGCTTTGGGAAAGTAGATAAATTTTAGTAATTTCATTTGCACAAATTAACCAAAAATTTGCACTTATTAGTTTTTGGTTATTTTTTAATGTTAAATTCACATTGATATATGATACTAATATATGTGAGCCAAATGTGAAATGGTTATAAAAAAGAGAGTATAAAATGAAATTTTGTAAATTGATTACCGAAGTAGATTTGGAACTGTTAGAGTGGCTTTTAAATAATGGATATCCGATTGATCGTATTGAAGAAAATGGGCAAGTCTATTATAAAACGCCAGCCATGCTATGTCAGAACATGAAAGTAAATGATGAAGTTAGAAATTATAGTAATGGCTTAATTCATATGGATATTGAAAATGTTCGCAAGAAAAAAGGGTTATATAGAACAGGGGATCTTTTGATTGATATGGATTCAAATATTATTCAAAAAGGTAATGAAAAGATAATGATTCCTAAAGCTGCTTTTACGATTATTTCAACATTGATGGATGTTCCACATAAGACTGTGTCTAGATCCGCATTGGTTTTTTATTTAGAACAAGCATATCATCATGAAATATTAGACAATACTTTGACTGTACATATTGCAGCAATCCGTCGTCTATTAGGTGATAAATATATTGGAACGCATAAAACAGTGGGATATTTCTGGCAGTTTGATGTTTTTAAAGTGGGATAAAGTTGAAATATGGCTTCAAATAAAGGTATAATATAAAAGCGTTGGAAGGAGATTTTAGATTATGCAACATCTGTTTGAGTCAAAAGATAGTTTTAAAGAAAGTTTTAAACAAGCTGTTTCTGATGCCTACGGACGTGATTTTGAAGACACATATCCAGAAGAAAGATATATCGTTCTAGGTAACATGATTCGTGATTTTGCAGGAGAGCATTGGAGAGAAACTAAAAATGCGATCAAGAAAGCGGAATCAAAACAGCTTTATTATTTTTCAATGGAATTTTTGATGGGTCGTTTAATGACAAGTAACCTAATGAATCTTAACATTTATGACACTGTAAAAGATGGATTAAAAGATTTAGGCATGGATATCAATGACATGGAAAATATTGAAAGTGATGCAGGATTAGGAAATGGTGGTTTAGGAAGACTTGCCGCATGTTTCATGGATTCACTTGCATCTCTTGATTTACCAGGACATGGTAACTGCATTCGTTATCGTTATGGTTTGTTTAAACAAAAGATTGAAAACAACCAACAAGTAGAATTACCAGATTGCTGGTTAAAAAATGGTAACGTTTGGGAAGTATGGAAACCTCAACATGCTGTAAAAGTTGAATTTGGTGGTTATGTTGATGGGTATATGGATGGATATGGAAAGTTCCATGCACAACATCATCCAGACTTTGTAGTTCGTGCTGTACCTTATGATGAACCAATCGTTGGATATCATACAACAACCACAAATACACTTCGTTTATGGGATGCTGAAGTTGATGAAGATTCTGTAAATTCAGGTAGATTAAATGAGTACTTGAATCAAGTCACTGCAATTACAGCAAATGTATATCCAGATGATTCAACAATTGAAGGAAAACGTTTGCGTTTAACACAAGAATATTTCTTTGTATGTGCCGGAATTGATCAAATTATTCGTTCACACTTACGTGTATACCCAAGCTTAGATAACTTAGGCGATAAAGTCGCAATTCAGTTAAATGATACACACCCTGTCTTAGTTATTCCTGAATTAATGCGTGTTTTATTAGATGATTATTTTTATGATTGGGATGATGCATGGAACATTGTCACTAAGACTGTTGCTTATACAAACCATACAGTTATGGCTGAAGCACTTGAAAAATGGCCTCAAGACATGGTTCGTTCATTATTACCACGTCTATATATGATTATTGAAGAAATCAACCGTCGCTTTAAATATAATGTAGATCACAGAGGATTATGTGGAATCTTTAATAATGTTTCAATTCTTAAAGAAGGACAAGTACACATGGCTAACTTAGCGGTTGTTGGTTCTCATAGTGTAAATGGTGTTGCGAAACTTCACTCTGAAATCTTGGTAAATGATGTATTTAAAGACTTTGTGACTATTTATCCAAATAAATTTAACAATAAGACGAATGGTATTACTCATCGTAGATGGTTGTTGTTCTCAAACCCACAATTAACAAAATTGTTGGAAGAGACAATTGGAGATGAATTCAAGACAAATCCAGAAAAATTAGAAGATTTAATGGCACACGTTGAAGAAGAAGCCTTACAAAACAAATTCATGAATGTGAAGTTAGAACGTAAAAAGATATTGGCTGCATATGTTAAAGAAAATCTTGGTATTGATATTGATGTTAATTCAATTTTTGATTGCCAGGCAAAACGTTTACATGCATACAAGCGTCAATTATTAAATATCTTCCATGTTATGTATCTTTATTTAAGAATGAAACAGGATCCTTCATTTAGAATCTATCCTCGTACATTCTTCTATTCTGCAAAAGCAGCAGCAAGTTATGATTTAGCTAAAGAAATTATTAAATTAATCAACATGGTTGCCAATGTTGTTAATAATGACCCTGAAATCTCTAAATTTATGAAGGTTGTCTTTATTCCTAACTACTCAGTATCAATCGCAGAAATCTTATTGAATGCTGCTGATGTTTCTGAACAGATTTCTACTGCTGGTAAAGAAGCAAGTGGTACTGGTAATATGAAGTATATGATGAATGGTGCAATCACACTTGGTACTCTTGATGGAGCAAATGTTGAAATTGTTGAGCGTGTTGGATATGAAAATGCAGAAATTTTTGGGTTACATGTTGAAGATATTAACGAACTTCGTCATGAAAATTCTTATAATGCATGGAATTTATACAACTCTAGCTACAACGTTCGTATGGTTGTTGATTCACTTAAAAACTGTACATGGTCAAATGATCCAAACGAATTTAAATTGATAAATAATGACTTAATGATGCGTAACGATGAATTCTTTGTATTAGCTGATTTTGATGCATACGTGAATGCACAAGAAAAAGTACAAGCTCGTTACATGGATAAATCTCGTTGGGCTAAGACAATGTTGATCAATATTGCAAAATCAGGATATTTCTCAAGCGATCGTACGATTAGCGAATACGCAAAAGAAATCTGGGATTTAAAGCCACTGTCATTTGAAGACTAAAATAACTAAAAAAGAGATCATAATTATCATATAATGATGATATGATCTTTTTTTCATGCTAAGAAAATATTAAGTGCTGAAAACGAATATGAACGAAATTTTACTTGCGTAAATATGTTATATATGCGTAGCCATTATGTTGATTCTAGGTTTTGAGACTTATCATTCTTTGATGAAAATACGCAGAAGGCTAGTTTTTTAACAGTGGTTTTTTTGCATATATTGTATTTTCAAACAGATTTAGTAAGAACGACAAATACGCAGGATATGTTTTTAAATGAGATGTGTTTTTGTTTTTTTCACTATGTACATTATCATGGTTCAACTATGTTCAAACAATGTTAGAAATTCATTATGTAAATAAAATAAAGACTTTTATTACGATTATCCCTGTCGTTTTTAGTGTTGTATTGTTATTGTTGAACACACTGAATGGTTGTTTGTTTGTGATTGATCAAAATGGATTTTTTAAACAAGGACCTCTTTATATACTTTATGTATTTTTGAATGATTTGTATTTTATAGTCGCTGCATATCAAGCTTATGTATACAGTCAAAAGGCAAAGTATTATCAACAAAAGAAAGCCAATCAAATTTTTGGAATCTATATGTTGACTTTATTGTTTGTGGGCACAATTCAAGATTTTTATAGTACAATTCCAATCTTTTGTGTAGGAACTAATCTTAGTATCCTCATTGTATATATTAGTTTGGAAGAACAAATGATTTCTATTGATTCATTAACACAATTGAATAACCGTAATCGTATAGAACAGCATTTATTTGAGTGTGTAAGAAGTCAAAGTTTAAATATGTACTTGTTAGTGTTGGACGTGAATAGATTTAAGAAAATCAACGATGAGCATGGACATGCGCAAGGGGATTTAGCATTAAAGGCCATCGCGAACTGTTTAAAAGAATCTTGTATTGAAAAAAGTGATTTTATTGCTCGTTATGGTGGCGATGAATTTGTGATTGTCTATAAAGGAAATGATGTAGAAGGATTATGCCAAAGAATTCATACTTATATATATACAACAATTATCTTTCACGTTTGGTCTAGATGTAAGTATTGGTTATGCGCAATATAAAAAAGAAATGCGTAAATGGAATGATTTGTTTATCAAAGCCGATAAACAATTATATGAGGAAAAGAAGAAATTAAAAGGCCGGTAAATTAAATTGCCGGTCTTTAATCGTACCAAGCGACAGCTCGAATGGGTGAGCCATCACAGTTTTCAATTTTAAGTGGAAAACAACTAAACCAAAATAAGTCTTTTCCACATTGATCTAGGTTTTTAAGATTTTCAATATTCACAATATTTCGATTTTTAAATAAAGCTTTGTGTCGAGTTAAATTTTCATCATGAATAGGATCTAATCCAATCACATCAAAACCTATGCCTTTAAAATTTCCTTGAAGGATAAATTCTAATACTTCATCATCTATACATGGATAATCATTAAAGTATGACTCGTCCTTCCATCTTTTATCCCAACCTAGATTAAACAAAAGAAAGTCTGCAGATGCAGCTTTATTCATATTGATTTTATCAATTGTGATGGATTGTCCTTCTTTTAAATCTCTACAATCAATGACTAGAGCTTTACCGATGAATTGTTCCGGTGAAAATTGATCCAATGTTTTTTGATTTGCAAAGATATGGGCAGGTGGATCCATATGCGTTCCCACATGAGAATATATTTGAATCAGTGTTTCTTTGAATCCATCTTTTGAATATGTATTTACGGTAGTGAGTTTGGGCTTTTCGGTTCCAGGGTAAACTGGCATAGCTTCAGAAATCGTATGTGTTAAATCAATGACTTTCATAAGTTTCCTCCTAAAGATATTTAACCACAATTTTTGTTGTATTGTGATAAAATTATAAATACAGGTGATTAGTTATGAAAAGAATATTATTATTAGGGGCTACAGGCTCCATTGGTTTACAAACTGTGGATGTGATTGAACAACATCCAGATCAATTTTGTTTAGTTGGAATTGCGGCTGGACATCAGGCAGATGTGATGCAAAAGATCATTGATAAACATCCATCTATAAAAGTGGCTGGTATTTCAGATTGTTCAAAGGCCAAAATTCTAAATGGTGTTACAGTTTATAGTGGAGAAAATGCCATGATAGATTGTATTGAAAACTGTGAATATGATTTATTAGTAAACGCTGTTGTGGGATTTAGAGGCTTAAAACCAACCCTAACATCGTTAAAGAAAGGAATCGATGTAGCTTTAGCCAACAAAGAAAGTTTAGTTGCTGGTGGTGTTTTGGTGCGCCAGGCGTTGCACGAAACAAATACAAAATTATATCCAATTGATTCAGAACATTCTGCCATTTTCCAATCTTTACAAGGAAATAGAAGTGAAGATGTAAAGCGCTTGATCATTACGGCAAGTGGTGGCAGTTTTAGAGATAAAACAAGAGACGAATTAAATGATGTAACTGTAGAACAGACTTTAAAACATCCAAACTGGAGTATGGGGAAACGAATAACTGTCGATAGTGCTACTATGGTCAATAAAGGTTTTGAAGTAATTGAAGCACATTATTTATTTGATTTGCCTTATGAAAAGATTGATACTGTATTACACCGTCAAAGTATAGTGCATTCTATGGTTGAATATAATGATAATGCGATTATTGCACAACTAGGATCAGCTGATATGCGTTTACCAATTCAATATGCATTATGTTATCCTGATCGTCCTGTATTAAAAGAGGATCGTCCATTAGATATGACAAAAACAATGGATTTGAATTTTAAAGAAATGGATTATGTTCGTTATCCAATGTTGAAGTTAGCGTATTCTATTGGAAAAAAAGAAGGAAATTTGGGTGCCGTATTTAATGGAGCAGATGAACAAGCTGTACAATTATTCTTAGAAAAAAAGATTTCTTTTTTACAAATTGAAGAGAGTATCGAGCAGGCTTGTAAGCATGCAGAATATATTGAAAACCCTACTATTGAACAGCTAGAAGCAACGGATGCGTGGGCAAGAAAGTTCGTCATTGAATATTGGGACTAGACCAATTGATAATTTGGGAGTACAATAGTGAAATGGAATGGAGGGTTTGTCGTGAATAAAGCAAAAATGTATTGTGTAGCAAGTGCTGTTGCGGTTTGTGTGGCTTCAAATCCTAGTATGGATGTAGTTGCCAAACATTTACAGCCAGTACAATTAGAAGAAGAAGCCCAACAAACGATTTCAGCAGAAGACTTTATTAAAAATTATTTGAGTACAAAAGAAATTGTGAAAGATAATGAAAATAAAGATATTGAAATATATACTTTAATTACAAAAGTTGATGAAAAAAATTGTACAAGCGTATTTAATGGAGATCAGTTGTTTAAAGAATTAACAGAAAAAAATCAAAACGAGATAAAGGAAGCTTATGAAACTGCTTATAAAAATGCAGGCATGATAAAAGAAGCAGGTTGTACTTTGAGTGCTTATGAAATTATTACTGGTGAAGCCAATAAAATGATTTCAGACGCTAAAAATGAATTGGATCTTTTAGTAAAAGGAGCCGAAAGTTTGGATAGTACTATTTATACAGCTAATACATATGCGACTTTAAAGAATGAGATGGATACATCAAAAGCTTTGATTGAATCAGCTACAACAAATTTAGAGCAGTTAAAAGAAGAACAAGTGAAAGTGACAGATGCAAAGAATGCATTGATTGATATTTCTGGTTTAAAAAATTTAGTTGGACAATCAAATTATGCTCGAGAAGATTATACTCGAAGAAGTTATCGTGCATATGAAACAAATTTAAATCAGGCAAAGAAAGTTCTAGATAATGGAGCAAGTACTGTTGAAGAAATTGTGAGTGCACAAGATGGTTTAAATGCAGCTGTTGGACTGTTAGTTAAAAAAGCTGATTTTTCTGCATTAACTGAAAAGGTGCAAGAAGGCTATAATTATTTATCTACACATAAAAATATGCTTGCAGAAGAGTCTTATGCGAATTTTAAGGCTGAATTAGAGGCTTGTGATGTTGTGCTTTTAAATGATGAATCTACTCAAGAAAAAATTGATGAAACGTTAACTCATTTAAATGCATATTATAGTGATAATAATAACTTTGAGTATAAAGTAATGACATTAGAATCTAATTCAGGTGTTGTTCCACAAGATAGTTTATTAGATGAACCTCAACTAGAAACTACAACTTTAACACAAGAACAGTCAAGAAGTGTTCAGGTTAATACGCCAACTAAAGCATTAACAACTGCAGCAGACAATTTTATTAAAACATATTTGACGAGTGCAGATGGAAATGTCTTTACTACCGCTAATTACTTGAATTATCAAAAAATTCTTTCAGCAATGCCAAGTTGGTTAAAATTATCAAGGGCAGATCAAAGCGTTGTGAATACAGAATTGGTTAACAAGGTTGGTAAAAGATATCAGCGATTATTGCAGGAAGCTCAGAATTTAAAAATGAGTTCTGGAAAAAGTGGAGTAATGAATATTAATACATCAACAAATGCAGATACAACCCTATACACATGGTTAGGTGCGATGTCTTTAGGTATGTTAACATTTGTGCTAAAACGTCTAAGAAAACAAGATTAAGGGCCATGGCCCTTTTTTTCATGTCCAAAAATTGATATAATAATCCGAGAAAGGCTAATGATTTTATGAAACAACAAAAATACAATTTTAAGGATCTAACTCTAGCATACTTTCAGAAAAAATCGAAATTGTATCGTGCAGGAGGGTATAAATATGCCACACCATTGAAACGTAGTCCAGTAGATTATCAAGATCATTTTTTTGCGTTTTTAATGGATATCAATATTTGTTTACTTCCTGTTTATATATGGGTTCTTGAGTTTTTATTAATTATTTGTGGATTGATTCCACCTCACTTCTTTGATTTATTGTTCTATCTAATGTTCGCATTATTATTTGTTTCAAGTGTACTTTTACTTGCATTTTTTACAGCTAGAACAAGCGGCCAGTCGTTTGGATATGCAATATTAGATTTGAAGTTAGTAAAAAAGAGCAAAAAGGAAGCAAATCCTTTGAATTTGATTTTGCGACAAGCATTAGGGTTTGGTGTTCCACTTATGATTTTTGGTTTCTTCTTTCAAGTTATAGGCGTTGTTTTGTGGTGGGTGATCAACGGTATCTTTGTGCTTATTACACCACATCAACAAACTTTGTTTGACTTGATTTTTGGCTTGATTCCTGTTCGTGAACCGGATCAAGAAATTCGTTTTGAGACAAAGTCAGAAACAGTTAAAGAAGAATTTGTTACAACACCAATTGATTTACATATTCGATCAAATTACAGTGATGATGGATATTATGATGTTGAAGAATTGTTTAAGCAGGCAAAGGAAAATCAACTTGAAGTTATTTCGATTACTGATCATAACTGTGCAAGGGCTAATGCTGCTGCTAAACGTTTTTCAGGTCTTTATAACATTCAATATATTCCTGGTGTTGAAATTGATGCACAATATAAAAAAATCCGAGTACGTGTTTTAGGCTATTATATTGATTGGACTAATGAAGTTTTTGAAGTATTAGAACAAAATTCATTGAAACGTGAAAAAGATTTATCTATTGAACGTGTTGAAAAATTTGAAAATTTCTCAGGAATTCGAATTGATGTAGATTCATTGATGTCTAATTCTCGTTTTCAAACAATTACTCCTACAGAAATCACAAAAATGGTTTTCCATAACGAAAGAACACGCTCGCTGCCATTTGTGAAAAAATATCTAGATAGTTGTGAAACACAAAGTGTTGCGATGTCAAGATTTGAAGCGGATGTATTTGGTAAAAACGGACCTTGTTATGTGAAAGCAGAATATCCAGATGCAAAGGCTGTGATTGATGCAATCCACAGTGCCGGGGGAATTGCCATTTTATCAAGTTGGCATCTAGATTATATTTCAGATGATGTTATCGAAGAAATAGTAGATTTAGGTATGGATGGAATTGAATGTTTTTCAAATGATATTCATGAACAAACAGTTGCGGCTGCACTAAAAATTGTTCAAAAACGTAAATTGTTTGTATCTTGTGGTAGCGACTACCATGGTCCGACAAAGCCAAAATATCATATGGGCGTTTCGAATTGTCCACAAAAAGCTTTGCCACTTGTAAGAATTTTGACAAAAGCTGCGAAATAAATTTGCTCAATATGCACTTTATAGCGTATAATATAGCAGTCAATAAGCAAAGAAAAGAAGAGTATTTATATTGCGTATTCAAGAGAGCAGATGTTTTGGTGAGAATCTGTGTACAATGTATAAAGAATATGGTCTTGGAGCTTCTTTATCGATATGTAGGTAAAGACGTATGCTGGCGTTAACAGCTAGAGGTGTGAAAACACAAACTAAGGTGGTACCACGAAGCTTTCGTCCTTGGATGAAGGCTTTTTTTATTTGTAAGACAGGAGGAAAAAGAATGACACAAAAGAAAGAACCGTTTTATTTAACAACTGCCATTGCGTATACATCAGGTAGACCTCATATTGGAAATACATATGAAATTATCTTATCGGATGCGATTGCCCGTTTTAAAAGAGCACAAGGATATGATGTGTTCTTCCAAACAGGTACAGATGAGCATGGCGTTAAAATTGAGGAAAAGGCAAAAGCTGCCGGTGTTACTCCAAAAGAGTTTGTAGATGGAGTTGCTGCTCAAATCAAATCAAACTGGGATTTGATGAATACAAGTTATGATTATTTTGTACGTACTACAGATGATTATCATGTTAAAGAAGTACAAAGTATTTTTAAACGTTTATATGACCAAGGAGATATTTATAAAGGAACATATGAAGGTTGGTATTGTACGCCTTGTGAATCATTTTGGACAGAATCTCAACTTGTTGATGGATGTTGCCCAGATTGTGGTCGTCCAGTAAAAAAGGCAAAAGAAGAAGCTTACTTCTTCAATATGCAAAAATATGCAGATCGCTTGATCAAATATATTGAAGATCACCCTGATTTCATTCAGCCAGAATCACGTAAGAACGAAATGTTAAATAACTTCTTGCGTCCAGGATTACAAGATTTATGTGTTTCACGTACATCATTTACTTGGGGTGTGCCTGTAGATTTTGATCCTAAACATGTTGTATATGTTTGGATTGATGCGTTAAGTAACTATATCACTACACTTGGCTATCATGCGAATGGTGAAAGTGATGAAATGTTTAAAAAGTATTGGCCTGCAACACACATTATTGGAAAAGACATTTTACGTTTCCACACAATTTATTGGCCAATCATTTTAATGGCTTTGGATTTACCTTTACCTAAGAAAGTATTTGGACATCCATGGTTATTAACTGGTAATGACAAAATGTCTAAATCAAAAGGTAATGTGATTTATGCCGAAGATTTAGTGGCTCACTTTGGTGTAGATGCTGTTCGTTATTACTGTTTACACGAAATGCCTTTTGCACAAGATGGAACAATTACTTGGGAACTAGTGATTGAAAGAATCAACTCAGATTTAGCTAATATTCTAGGAAACTTAGTGTCACGTACAATTGCGATGTCAAATAAATATTTTAATGGTTTAGTTACAAATCCAAATGTATGTGAACCAGTTGATGAAGAATTAAAAGCTTGTGCTTTAGAAACGAAGAAGAAAGTAGAAGCCAAAATGGAAGAACTTCGTGTTGGAGATGCATTAGATGAGGTATTTACATTGCTTCGTCGTACAAATAAGTACATTGATGAAACAATGCCTTGGGTACTTGCAAAAGATGAATCAAAACAAGATCGTTTAGCAACTGTACTATATAACTTACTTGAATCTATTCGTATTTCTGCGGTATTATTACATTCATTCTTGCCTGAAACAGCTGAAAAAATGTTCAAATATTTGAATACAAATGTTACAGACTTAGATTCTTGTGATCGTTTTGGAAACTTAGAAACAGATATTCATGTAGTAGAAAAATGCGAACCATTGTTTGCTCGTATTGATGAAAAGAAATTCATGGAAGAGTTCAATAAAGAAAAAGAAAAAAAAGAAGAACCTAAGACAGAAGAAAAAGTAGAAGAAGTTACAATTGATGATTTTGCGAAGCTTCAATTCAAAGTAGGTACGATTGTAAAATGTGAACCACATCCAAAGGCAGATCGCTTGTTGGTCGAACAAGTTGATTTAGGTGGAGAAGTTCGTCAAATTGTCAGCGGTATCGCAAAACACTATAAGCCAGAAGAATTAATTGGAAAACAAGTTGTTGTAGTAACAAATTTAAAACCAGTTAAATTACGTGGTGTTGAATCAAATGGTATGATCTTATGTGCTACAGATGATAAAGACTTGTCTTTTGTTACTGTCGCAAAAGAAATGCCGAATGGCGTTACTGTTCGCTAATGAATGATAAACAAAAGGCTGTTTTTAAACAGTTACAATTAGCTGGACTGGGTATTGTTATTATTGTGTTTGGCTTACTGTATCAAGAAAAAGCAATTTCAATCGTTGGAATCTTTATCTTGATCTTTGGTTTATTAAGAACCTATTACATCAAAAAAATAATTGATAAATTAGATGAGTGAATTGCTCATCTTTTTTGTGCAAAAAAAGGTGATGAACTCACCTTGATTATTGCATCAAATGATGCATTTTTTTAGCTTCATACATAGAATCATCCATTGCAGAAAGGAAAGAATCAATGCTATTGCCATTATATTTTGCGATTCCAATCGAAAAATATAAATGGAAAGGTTCGTCTGTTTTTATGTTAAATTGACGAATATTATATTCTATACGTTTCTTTAAAGCTAATGCATCATCATCTGATTGTAAATTAGCGAAAACAACGAATTCGTCGCCACCCATGCGAATCGCAACAGAATCTTTGTCAATCGAATGTTGTAGAATTCTACCAAACTGAATAAGGGCGTGATCACCTGTGATATGTCCATATGTATCATTAATGGATTTAAATTCATTGATATCCAATAAGAATCCATATACATGTTTGATTTTATCGTTTTGTAGCTTATTTAAATAATGATTCATGAATTTTCGATTGTAAAGTCCGGATAAATCATCAATAAAGGATATAGATATTTGAATTTCAATGTAAACTATGATAAATGCGATTGCGACACATAACCAAATTGTAGAAATGCCAAAGAAGAAACCTTGGATCATTGTGCCAATCATACAAGGAATGATAAAGTAGTAAATGGGAAAGAATTCTACTAAAATAGAATCATTTTTAGCTTTTTGTACAGTATATATACTTTCGATATAATAAATAAAGACAATAATATATAATAAGAAATTGACAGGGCCACGAGTATATTTGTTTTGTTTAGAAATATCGAAAATAATACTGGTACCACATAAGTTGATAATTAATAAAATCATAGCTATGATTAAAGGGATGGCTAAGATTTTTGATTTCTTTTTAATACGTTTAAAATTTCTATGAATATGATATTCCACAAATAGACACCAACTATACCCGATGATGCCTGAGCTAGCTGAAGCTATTGTATTAGAGATATATTGTAAAATTTGAAAGATAAAACCTGGGCGTGCATCAATGATAAAACTAAGCGTTTCATTGATAGTGGCAATAAAGGTAATTACCAGCATAAAATTATATGCTTTTTCATCAAACTGATTTGTTTGGGCAATTCGTATCCTATATAACAATAAGAAGAGTACTAAAAATGCCCCAGTCCCGTTTGCCACCAGTATCTCGGGTATGTTGATCATAATAAACTCCGTTTCTTTATGGTTAGACTCTTTCATAATAATCCTCTTTATAAGAACTTGCAAATGAGAAATTGGTTCTTATGTAAATTAAAATTAACAAAGATTAAGCATAAATTAAGCGAATGCTAAATGTTAGTTCAATCGTATCTAGTCATATTGTACTTTATTTAAAGCAATCTATACTAAAAGTATAAGGAGGTACAGATATGACTATGATAAAAAATTCAGTGGTAGAACTCTTTATTTTACTTCTCTTGGCATGTACCGTTTTTGTTTATACAATACCAGATACAATCAACACTTGGTTATTAAATTCAGTTGTGATTGTGGTGATGGGCGTTTGTATTTTAAGAATCGCACTTAAAATGATGAATCATAAATAATGTTGGCTTTTCCTAAGGGGAAAGCCTTTTCTTGTGGTATATTATAGGTATGAAAAAGTATTTAAAAGATATTGCACAAGGTATATATGATGGGTTACAGGAAAATGAAGTCACACATAATCAATATAGTTTTCAAGAAATCTATGATGTAATCCAGGAATTTGTCTCTTATGTCTTTGTTGGCTTGATTTTAAGCGTAGGAGCTATTTTTGCCTATCCTTACTACAAAGCATTTATTTCATTGAGCGCTGTACTCCTTCTTGTATGGGCATTTATCTTGTATTATTTTTTAAATTCGAAGGATTTTAAAAAAATCAAAAAGAAATGAGGAAGAGTTATGCAGATTGTTTTAGTGTTGCTTGTGGCATTTGTCGCAGGTATTGAAGGCATCTTGGATGAGTTTGAATTTCATCAACCCATTGTTGCCTGTACATTGATTGGACTTGTCACCAATCATTTGAATGAAGGATTATTATTGGGTGGATTTTTACAATTGATTGCCTTAGGATGGGCGAATATTGGCGCTGCTGTTGCTCCGGATGTATGTTTAGCGAGTGTGATTTCATCTATACTGATGGTTCATGGGTTAAATAGTGCAATTGAAGCTAGATTCGTGATTGCATTTAGTATTGCCCTAGCGATACCATTATCTTTAGTGGGTTTATCTTTGACAAAGGTGTGTCGTAATTTGGCAATCCAACTTGTACATAAGATGGATGAGACAAAGAAAGTTTCTTATTATCAATGGCTTGGAATTTGTATGCAGGGAATTCGTGTTTTGATTCCAACGATTGTATTATTGTTGATTCCTTCATCAATGATTTGTTCTATTTTGGAAATGATTCCATTGAGTGTTTATAAAGGTTTATTAATTGGATCTGGTGTAGTTTGTGTGGTTGGCTTTGCGATTGTAGCAAATGTATTAGGATCTAAATTTACATATCCATTCTTTATGATTGGATTTGGCTTAGCATGTATGACAAGTTTATCTTTAATATCTTTATGCTTTATTGGTGGCGGCTTAGTTTGGCTATATATGTTGTTGAATAATAATAAAAAGGAAAGTGCTTCTAGTGATGATCCATTAGGGGACATCTTAAATGATTATGAGTAGGTGGTTTATATGAAGAAAAGTACAAGATTAAAGGTTTGTTTAAACCATCAATATTTACAAGGTTCATGGAACTTTGAGCGTATGCAAAATGGTGGATGGTGCTATGGTTTACTTCCAGCATTAAAAGAATTATATCCAAATAATGAAGATTTTGATAAGGCTGTAGATCGTCATTTAAAATTCTATAATACACATCCATATGTTTCTGCACCAATTGTTGGTATCGTTTTGGCTATGGAAGAAGAAAAGGCAAAAGGTGCTGATATTTCAGATACTTCCATTCAAGATGTAAAAATTGGCTTAATGGGCCCTTTGGCAGGCGTTGGAGATCCTGCGTTCTGGTTTACAATGCGTCCAATTCTTGCGGCTGTTGCTGCATCATTAGCTTTATCACAAAATATTCTAGGACCTATTTTCTTCTTTGCGGTATGGAATGTATTACGTTTTGGCTTTCTTTGGATTACACAAGAGCTTGGTTATAAGAAAGGTACAAAGTTGATTACGGACTTATCGGATACATTCTTAAAGAATGTAACACTTGCTGCAAGTATGTTAGGAATGTTTGTGGTTGGAATTTTAGTGCAGAGATTTGTACAAATCAATGTAGTAAACATTCAATCGGATTTAGATATGGTGTTGCCTGGAGTTCTTTCTTTATGTGTATTCTTTGGTTGTACAAAGATACTAAAAAAAGGTTTTTCACCCGTATTATTAATTGTCATTTTATTTATTCTTTGTATCATTTTGGAAATGGCAGGAATCTTAGTGATTTAAGTCTAAAAATATGATTTGTTTACTTCGTACAATAGTATTATTTAAGAAGAAAAAGATAAATCAGAATTTGTATCAGCGTAAAAAGGAGAGCAATATCATGTTTAGAACAATTCGTAAAAAGAAAAATGAAATCAGCATTGACACAGCAAAGGCTCTTTTGCAGTCCAGCCGACGTGGCGTTCTTGCCGTAAATGGAGATGACGGATATCCCTATGCAATTCCTATCAACTATGTCTACGATGACGATGCGCAGAAAATTTATTTTCATGGAGCACGTGTAGGTCATAAAGTAGATGCACTGCGTGCCTGTGACAAAGTATGCTTCACGGTATATGGAAATGAAACTATCAAAGAAGAAGATTGGGCACCGTTTGTGCAGAGCGTTGTGGTATTCGGCAGATGCCACCTCGTAGAATCCGGTGCAAGAGCAACAACTCTGTTAAAACGATTTGCAATGAAATACTATCCCAGCGAACAGTTAGTTGATGAGGAAATTGCCCATGCAGGAAAGGCTGTGCAAATTTTTGAAATAGACGTGGAGTACCTCAGCGGCAAGGAAATACAGGAACGATAAATTACAATTTAGTGATTTGTTAGATAAATAGTAATTTTTTGAGGAGATTAAGTTATGGAAGATAAACAAATATTACTTGATAATATAAGTAAAGTGCATACTACTGAAATGGGGATTGATAGAATTAAGAAGAATCTAAAATTGAATACTAATGATGTAGTTGAGTTTTGTAAAAATAAAATTTTAGATAAGAATTGTAATATTTATAAGCAGGGTAAAAATTGGTATTGTGAAATTGACAATATTAAAATAACTATTAACTCTTATAGTTATACAATTATTACAGCACATCTAATCAAATAAATACAAGTTTATCGGTATGAAACATAGAGCTAAAAAATAGAATGCTCAATTGTAAAATTAAATCCCATTGAGAAATAGTAAATACAACGAGGTTGAATTTAGTAATTCCAAAT
>NZ_CATVYQ010000015.1:0-39789 GCF_958348295.1 uncultured Holdemanella sp. | reverse complement strand
AGCACAACGGGATGTTTTTTTTGTATAGATGTATAAAAATTACGAGAAGTTGACGCTATAAAAGAATCATAGGGATCGTCTCTAAAATCAATCTGGATACGCAAATACTTCAAATCGTAAAGACAAAAATCAATCTAAAACAAATTAGCTACATAGAATTAGAGGAGTGAATAAACTCCTCTAATATGCTTTGTGGCCATAGCAAACTTATTTTTAATAATTACAATAAAATAATGATTTATATGTTATAATATTTATAAATATAGACATATATTGAATATATGTTTAAATTTATAAACATTAATGGAGGTTAAGTAAATGGGTAAAAAGGCTGTGACTGTTTTACCAAGTACTGAAAGAATTCTGAATACTATGGGAGAACAAATTAAATTAGCTCGATTACGTAGACAATTATCTGCCAAACTTATTGCCGAAAGGGCAGGAATAAGTCGTGCAACTTTATGGAGTGTTGAAAAAGGTAGCCCATCAGTAGCTATTGGGATTTATGCTGCTGTTTTACATGCTTTGAATAATTTAGATAAGGATTTATTGCTTGTTGCAAAAGATGATGAATTTGGTAGAAAAATGCAAGATTTAAATATGCAGGTCAAGAAACGTGCACCTAAAGGAGACAGATGATGGAACGGAAGATATTTGTATATGAGAATTTCAGTTCTTTAGAACCTAAAAAGTTAGGCGTATTATATGTGGATACACTTCGCGGCATTGAACATTACTCATTTGAATATGATCAAGACTGGCTAAAACAATCTAAATTTTCTTTTTGTTTAGATCCGGATATATCAATGTTTAGTGGTAGACAATATACAGAAAAGAACATTTTTGGAATGTTTGCAGATGCCTCTCCAGATCGATGGGGACGAATTCTAATGAAACGACGTGAAGCAATTAAAGCTAGAAATGAAAACAGAAAACCTAATAAAATGTATGATAGTGATTTTCTACTTGGAGTATATGATCAAACGCGTGTCGGAGCACTTCGATTTAAAGATGATGTTAATGGCCCATTTCTTTCAGATGATAAAGAAACAGCGGCACCACCTTGGGCAACACTTCGTTCTTTAGAAGAAGCATCTAGGCAATTTGAAAAAGATGATAATTATTTAGATGATAAATGGCTAAAACAATTATTAAAACCTGGTTCATCTTTGGGTGGAGCAAGACCAAAAGCAACTGTTGAAGATGAGCAAGGTGATTTATGGATCGCAAAATTTCCATCAAAAAACGATGAGTATGATGTTGGTGCATGGGAAAAAGTTGTTCATGATTTGGCAAAATTATGTGGGTTGAATGTACCAGAATCAAAAGTTGAAAAGTTTTCTAAGGATGGTAGTACATTTCTTGTTAAGCGTTTTGATCGAGATGGAGAAAAAAGAATACACTTTGCTTCAGCTATGACAATGCTAGGCAAAAACGATGGTGCCTCTTCGGATGATGGTTCAAGTTATATAGACATAGTTGATTTTATTAGAGCTTATGGCTCTAGTCCCAAAGATGACTTAATTGAGCTTTTTAAACGCATTATCTTTAGTATGGCTGTATCCAATACAGATGATCATTTAAGAAACCATGGCTTTATTTTAAATGATAAAGGTTGGAGATTATCTCCGCTTTATGATGTAAATCCTGTTCCTTACGGAGATGTCCTTTCTTTGAATATTGATAGCTATGATAATAGTATTTCAATTGATTTAGCTATTTCATCAGCTTGTTATTATGATATAAATGAATTTGACGCTGAAGTCTATGCAAATGAAATATTAACAATGGTCAAAAATAATTGGGAACAATTAGCAAAAAAATACGGTATTAATCGTGATCAAATTGAAGAAATGCGGCCTGCTTTCAGCGTATGCTATGAATTCAAAAAATTAGAGGAGTGAATAAACTCCTCTAATATGCATTATGGCCACCAATCAATGTGTTTCTTTTCTTAGCAGTTGCACAATCTAAGGCATTCATTCCTTTTAAGATGGCATTCTTACCATAGCGATGCTTAATTTGAACTAAGGTTTCTTGTAGCTTTTTTTCTCGTTCTACTTTTTCTACGTCTGTAAATAAATCGTAGTTCTCATAATAATATTCATCTTTAACGTCTTGAAAACTAATCGCAATTTGGCGAATGGGATAATTGGGATTCACAATGCGGATATAGAGTCTTTTAAATTCTTCTAATAAGATGGAATAGGAATTTGTGCAGTTCGTAATCTTACATGAGCCACAACTTGATTTGATACAATCTTTGGAGTAGCCAATCATTAATGAGATTTGTCTTGTCACCAAATGTTTTTCGGTTAATGTCAATACATTTTGATCCACCATTTCTTTCATGACCACAAATGCATTTTGATAAGAGTAATCGTCAAATAAGATTTGTGAATTGGATATAGAATGATGTTTTGATTTATAATTTTTAATATCTTGGATTGTGGTAGGCTCTTTGCCCCAGGCATGATCAATAATATATTCAGCATTGACACCAAATTCTTTATATAATATTTCAACAGGAAATTGACACAAGTCATACATATCATAAATACCTAATTTGTGTAATCTTCGTTCGGTTCCATTTCCAAACATCCAAAAATCAATCATGGGTGTATGATGCCATAATGTTTGGCGATATAATTCTTCATTTAAATAGGCCATGCGATCGACATTGTGCTTGGCAGATATATCCATCGCAATCTTAGCTAAGTACAGATTGGTTCCAATGCCTACAGTAGCTGTAAGACCTGTTTTTTCATAGACACGATCCAATATTTTTTTTGCGAGTTCCTTAGCACTTACTTGATAAAGCTTCAAATAGCTTGTGACATCTAAAAAAGATTCATCAATAGAATAGACATGAATATCTTCTTTGGCAATAAATTCTAAGAAGACTTTATAGACTTTACAACTATATTCCATATACAGATGCATTCTAGGTGGCGCAATCATATATTCAATTTTTGGATCAATTTCAAAAATACGACCTCGACTCGATACGCCTAATTTCTTAATGGCCGGTGTTGCAGCAAGCGTAATGGCACCACCACCTCGTGTAGGATCAGCCACTACAAGATTCACTTCAAAAGGATCAAGGCCAAGTTCTACACATTCAACTGATGCATAAAAGGACTTTAAATCAATACATAAATATGTTTTGTACATAAATACCTCCATGCCCCATATCGTTCGTACAAGCATCATAGATAAAATAGAATAAAAATTCAAGATAGATTTGAGACTTTCTTAAAAAATTAATATTTTTTGACTAGTATTTTATTTATTTTTTGATACTATATAGATAAAGGTGGTGTAACTATGCAGTTAAGACAATTATTACTACAATATGAGATTGAAAATAATATTAAACATGATGAAGCGGCCAAACGAATTGGAATTGGGCGTGCTACATATTTTCGTTGGTTAAAAGGTGAAAGTACACATTTAAAGGCAAATACACTTAAGAAATTATCAGATCTTTTAGATTGTGATGTCAAAAGCATCCTAGAAGAGGAAGAAAGAATCAAACCTATTGTAGGTAGTGTAAAAGCTGGATATGATGGTTTTCCAATGGAAGATATTGAAGGATATATTGAATTGAATCGACATGATGGAAAAAAAGGCGATTATTTTTTACGCGTTCGCGGTGATTCTATGATCAATGCACATATCTATGAGGGAGATCTAGTTTTTGTGAAACAAACAAATGAAGTAGAATCTGGCAGCATTGCGATCGTACTTGTAGGTGAGGAAGCGACATTAAAGCGTGTTTTATATAAGAAGGGTTTAATGATTTTAGAAGCCGCAAACCCAAAGATTGATACAAAGGTATTTACACCTGAAGAGATTGAAGAATTGCCCGTAAAGGTTATTGGAAAAGTTCTATACGCTCGTAGAGACTTTGATTGAGGATCGATGGATGAAGATTTGGATTACTAGACATGGCCAAACGGCTTTAAACAAACAAAAATTAATGCAGGGACTTACAGATGAACCTTTAAATGAGACAGGAATTAACCAAGCTAAAGAAGCACGTAATAAGATTGGTGATATTCATTTTGATGCGGTATATGCTAGTCCTTTACAAAGAGCGATTCAGACAGCGTCGATTATTGGCAATGTAGATAAGAAAGATGTAAAGATCGATTCGCGTATTATTGAAGTGGATTTTGGGGACTACGAGCTTCGTAACTACTTTAAATTGGGATTAAAAATGACATCTTATTGGGCTTTTCCTGAATTACTTCCAGCTCCTAAATCCGTTGAATCAGTAGAAAGCATGATCAAACGTAGTCATTCTTTCTTAAAAGAATTGGAATCCAAGAACTATGAGAATGTATTGATCGTATGTCATGGTGGTATCATCCGTTCTTTATGTGGCTATCTAGAAGATCGTAAAAATGGCATTAAATGGAGACCAAAGCCAAACAATTGTGAGATTCGTGTCTATGAATCCAATCATGGTAAGCATACATTTATTGAAACATATAAGTAATAGATGAAAAGAATAAATAAAACGAAGTAGAGGTTGGAGGTTACAAGTGTATGAAAATGGATAAGATGATGTGTGGAAGCAGAGAATTAGAATTTGCCATTTTTTGTATTGAAAATATTGCGTCAAGACTTCATGTTGATGCACAAAAGGTATATGTAGCCTTAAGCGAGCAGACAAACATTTTGAAAGATTATATTATCCCAGAGTATGCGGTATTGCACACTCAAAGTAAGGATTATATTGTGGATGATATTATTGATGTTATGCACGAAAGGGGTGTAAAGCTATGATCTTATATCATGGTTCATTTGTAGTGGTGAATCAGCCGGATTTGGTACATTCTAGAAAGAATGTAGATTTTGGAAAGGGCTTCTATGTAACTCCAATTTTTGAACAAGCAAAAAAATGGTGTAACCGATTTAAACGACGTGGCAAAGAAGGCATTGTATCACGATATACCTTTGATGAAGAGTCATGTAAAGATTTAAAGGTATTGAAATTTGAGGCCTATTCAGAAGATTGGCTAGATTTCATTTTGAACTGCAGAAGCGGACAAGACGGTACAGATTATGATCTTGTTGTTGGTGGTGTTGCAAATGATAAGGTGTTTAATACAGTAGAGCTGTATTTTGATGGATTCATTGATAAAGCAGAAGCCATTAAAAGGTTACAATATGAGAAACCCAATTTGCAAATAGCTTTTCGAACAATAAAGGCACTTTCATATCTGAAATTTGAGGGGAGTGAAAAGCTATGAAGGCAAATCCAATTCTTTTACAGAAAAAATATGCTCGTGTTGTAGAACTTTTTGCGAAAGAGAATAATGTTTCATTGGAAAAGGCTTTAGACATATTTTATCGGTCAAAGCTTTATCAACTCATGAGTGAAGGCGTATCAGATATGCACTGCATGAGTGATGAATATCTAGTATGTGAACTCGAAGAAGAATGTAAGTATACAAAATAGCTTGCTTTCATGCATTATAAGATAATAAGGATTCAAAAGTACGTGGTTGTATGCATTTTGTAGCAATGAATTTTGGTGTTGATTACACGATGGCTGTTGTTTCAGATACTGGTAAGAGCATTCTTTTTTAAGGCAGATTCATCGAGTCCGTCAATCAGTATTTCATGAAAAAAAGTGTAACAGGCTATAGAAACAGGATTACATCTTGTAGAAACTTGGTAAATCGTTTAATAAGTAAGAATAGAAAAGGAATAAAAATTTTATGTTGACATATACGTATTTGGAAAAAGGGAAATTTGAATTGATGGAGAAACCAAAACCAGTACTTCTACATGAAAGGGATGCAATCGTAAAAGTGACACTTGCAAGCATTTGTTCAAGTGATTTGCATATTAAACATGGTAGTGTTCCTCGTGCAGTGCCAGGTATTACGGTTGGTCATGAGATGGTTGGTATTGTAGAAGAAGTAGGCGATAAAGTAACTCATGTCAAACCTGGAGATCGTGTAACAGTGAATGTAGAAACTTTTTGCGGTGAATGTTTTTTCTGCAAGAATGGTTATGTAAATAATTGTACGGATGATAATGGAGGATGGGCTCTTGGATGTCGTATTGATGGTGGACAAGCTGAATATGTGCGTGTTCCTTTTGCAGATCAAGGATTAAATAAGATTCCTGAACAAGTTACTGATAGACAAGCTTTGTTTGTAGGGGATGTGTTGGCTACAGGATATTGGGCAACACGTATTTCTGAAATCAAAGAAGAGGATACGGTATTGATTATTGGTGCAGGCCCTACAGGTATTTGTACATTATTATGTGTAATGCTTAAAAAGCCAAAGCGAATTATTATGTGTGAAAAAGATGAACATCGCATTGATTTTATAAATGAACATTATCCAGAAGTTTTGACAGTCACTCCAGATGAATGTAGAAATTTTGTGCTAGAAAATAGTGATCATGGTGGGGCAGATGTTGTTCTTGAAGTTGCGGGTGTTCCATCTACTTTTCAGCTTGCATGGCAATGCGCAAGAGCGAATGCGATTGTGACAATAGTTGCTTTATATGATGAACCACAAGTTTTGCCACTTCCAGACATGTACGGAAAAAACCTAACTTTCAAAACAGGTGGTGTTGATGGTTGTGATTGTGAAAAGACTTTAGAATTGATTGCACAAGGTAAGATCAATACAGAACCGTTGATTACGCATACGTATCCTCTTAGTAAAATTGCACAAGGGTATGCATTGTTTGAAAATAAAAGAGATGGTGTAATTAAAGTGGCAATAGAGTGCTGATTTTAACTACAGAAAAAGGAATCCGATAATCATGTATTTCAATATCGTTTCAGGATTTCTTTTTTTTGTATAGGGACAAATCCATTTTCTGACATGGAATGTAGCTTCACTTTTTGATAAAATAAAGACACAATGAATGACTAGGAGACAATTACGATGAATACACAATACAATTATACAAATATCATAAAGGAAACTCTAATATTGACTGTTGCGGTTGGAATTATTGGTGCAGCCGTCTATTTTTTTCTTGTGCCCAGTCATACTTCAGTAAGTAGTATTTCTGGATTGGGTATTATACTATCTAATTTTATACCTCTACCATTATCTGCCATCACCATGATTTTAAATGTCGTTTTATTGATTATTGGATTTTTGACTTGTGGTAAAGAATTTGGTGTAAAAACAGTGTATACAAGTATTATGCTTCCTGTTTTTCTTGCGTTATTTGAGATTCTGTTTCCAAATTTTGTATCTTTCACAAACAGCCAAGAACTAGATGTCTTATGTTACATACTCGTTGTAAGTGTAGGATTGAGCATCTTATTTAATCGAAATGCTTCGTCAGGAGGTCTAGATATTGTCGCCAAGATCATGAATAAATATCTTCATATGGAACTTGGAAAAGCTATGTCTTTATCGGGTATGTGTGTTGCCTTATCAGCAGCTCTTGTTTATGATAAGAAGACGGTTGTGTTAAGTATTTTAGGTACTTATTTTAATGGTATCGTTCTTGATCATTTTATCTTTGATCATAATATTAAACGAAGAGTGTGTATCATCACTCCAAAGGAAAAAGAGCTTCGCAAATTTATTATTCATGAATTACATAGTGGGGCAACGGAGTATGAAGCGTATGGTGCATACAATATGGAAAAGCGTCATGAAATCATCACAATCGTAGATAAAGTGGAATATCAAAAATTGATGAAATTCATTAATACACTCGATTCAAAAGCATTTATTACTGTATATAATGTTTCGGATATGCGATATCAGCCAAAGATTTAAGTAAGGCAAGACCTTACTTTTTTTTCCATTTAAATGACCTATTTGGACAATACATTTGATTTGAATCCATCAAATGACTAGTATGTAGTTAAGAAGATAGGGTATGGATAAAAAGGTATAACCCCGAATCATAATGCACACAAAAGCTAAAATATGTCCGATCATTGTTTTATTTTTCATACCAGACTATTATATCAAGGAATCGAAAGGAAGTGTCAAGATATGAAGAAATTAGATCCCTTTGTCATTATTGTCGATTTATTATTATTGATTGGATGCGGATGCATGTTTCTATATGGAAAGATGTCAGCCTATTCCTTATTTATTGTAGGCATTATTCTTGTAGGTGTATTAGTCTTATATTTGTATGTCACAAACTATAAAGACAATCATTATGGAGGAAGATTCCACAAAGATTTCTAGGCGGTAGAAATACCGCTTTTAGTATGCTATAGTGGAGCTAAAGAAGGCGATGTTATGGGCGGGTTATGTGTATTACTACTAATGATGTTTTGTGTAGGATGGATACTATGTGTGTTCTTTCTATCCATGCTGATTCCACTTTTGATCATCTATAATGGAATTGTTGGCATTGTATGTATCATTCTATATGTTGTACTACGCCAAAAATCTGTCTTTACTAAATATTCAGAAGGCTATAAACATATATTATCTAGCATATTAAAATATGGCTTACTTGTATATGGAAGTATTTCTTTAGTATTTAGTATTATTCTAGCCATTTTAAACTTTTGTTAGGAGTAGTTATGACAATATTAGGTGTGGATTTAGGAACAACCAATAGTTTAGCGGTTGTCTATAAAGAAGGAAAGCCAGTGCTGATTCCAAATGCGTTTAATGAATATATAACGCCAAGTGCGGTCAGTATCTTGGATGGTAAGATTGTAGTAGGTAAACTTGCCAAGGAGAGATTAGTGACGCATCCTGAGTATAGTGCATCCTTGTTTAAACGAACAATGGGGTCCGATGTTACTTATACATTAAATAGGAAAGAGTATGATTCAGCGACACTTTCTTCTTTTGTCGTGAAACAATTGATTGAAGATGCACAAAATTATCTTCATGAAGAAATATCAGAAGTTGTGATCAGTGTTCCAGCTTATTTTAATGCACGTCAAAGACAAGATACAAAACGAATTGGTGAATTATTAGGTGTTAAAGTAGAGCGTTTGATCAATGAACCAAGTGCAGCAGCCATTGCATGTCATATGGATGATGAATATGAAACATTTGTTGTTTTTGATTTTGGTGGAGGAACACTCGACGTTTCAGTTGTTGACTGTTTTGAAAATGTGATTAGTATCAATGCGATCAGTGGAAACAATCACTTGGGAGGTACCGATTTTGATCGAGCTATGGCTGAATATTTTTGTTCGAAAAACGGATTAAACTATAATGTTTTAGACCGTTCTTTTCAACAAAGTATTCTACGTGCTTGTGAACAAGCTAAAATTAAGTTGAGTACGAAAAATGTAGTTGAAGTTTCTTTAGTTCATCTAAATAAGAATTATAATTGTGTATTTGACGAGAATGTACTATTGAATATCACTAAATCTTTACTTGACTCTTGTAAGATTGTGATTGGAAAGGCCGTAAAAGATAGTGGTTTTTCAGCAAGTGAACTCGATAGTTTGATTCTTGTAGGAGGCTCAAGTCAAATGCCTGTTTTACAACATTACTTATCGGACGCTTTAAATATTCCTGTATTAAAAGAAGCAAATATGGATTCTTTAGTCGTACTTGGACTTGGAAAATATATTGGCATTAAACAAAGGGATGAAAGTATTAAAGATGTAGTAGTGACAGATATTTGTCCTTTCTCATTAAGTACGTCTACGTATAATGAACAAAATCCAGATTTGGAATTATCAACCGTACTTATTCCTAAAAATTCGGTTTTACCAGTAAGTAAAAAGATGACTTTGCGTACGGTACATAAAGGACAAACTAAAGTCAATATTAGTGTGTTTCAAGGGCAGGCTATGTATGCCAAGGAAAACTTATTTCTAGGCCAAGCTCTTATTCATGTTCCTAGAAATATGCATGATTATGAATCTTTTGATTTGATCTATTCGTATGACATTAATTCCATGTTGTATGTAGAAGCTATTGTACATTCTACTAAGGAACATTATATTTTTAGAGTATCAAAAGGTGATGTATTAGAAAAGGTAGATGCTTCTGTTCGTCTAGATTCAATAAAAGAAGTTGCTTTAACTTTATACCAAAATAATGAAGTAGATGCCCTGCTTGCTCGTATTGAAAGAATCTATCAAGAAGTGGATGATGAAACACAAGCGTATTTGATGCGACTTCATGCAGACTTTATAAAAGACATGGATACTTTGATCAACAACGTTCAAAAAAGAATGCGTCTTATAAATCAGGTTTCACGTATTTTAGATCAAATAGAAGAATCTCAAAAAGTAGATCAATTAGATATCTTTACTCAAGAAGATGATGAAGAAGGAGAATATTTGGCATGAATGCTTGGGAAGTATTAGGAATTGAGCCGACAAGTGATAAAAAAGAAATCAAGAAAGCGTATGCAAGACTTTTAAAACAGTATCATCCTGAAGAAAATCCGGAAGAATTCAAACAGATTCAGGCTGCTTATCAACAGTGTCTACATCAAGATCAAGAAATAGAGTCTGCTTCATTTGAACAAAATAAACAGGATATTAAAACACAACCCATTTCAACTAAAGAAGATACAATCATTCCTCCACCTATTCCTAAGCGAGAAACATTATTTGTTCAAAATGAAAAGGATGTAGTGTCTTATTTGGATATTCTAAATATGATAGATAAAAAACTACCTAAAAAGATTGGTTCTAAAGAAATTATAGATGTCTTTACAGATTCTAAAGTCATGCCCTATTTAGAAGATGAACTATTTTGTAGAAGATTAGAAGATATCTTTTTATCTCGTAAATTAAAATGTATCAAGAATTCAAGAGATCCTATCTATATGTATTTAGGAAAGTATGGTATGTCCAAATTATCAAGTGCTATGGACTATTCAAATGTTCCATTCCATAAACGACCTGCATTTGTGGCTTTTATTGTAGTGAGCGTCATTCTTTTAGAGGTGATATTGGGCGTTGTTTAATAATCGCAAGAAATTCGCAAGGTTATAACCACGGGGTTAACCTTGCTTTTTATAATAATGGCGAAAAAATACGAATAATGCTTAAGAATAAGCCTTTCACAATATTGACGTGTGTATCTTCGGCTTGAATTTCTTTACATTTTGATAATGTATCCATAAAGTTTTGCTTGACATCCAATGCCTTCTTTGAATTATATAATAGGGTACCATTTTCAAAATGTAGGTATAAAGAACGATAATCTAGATTAATAGTTCCTACTGTTGCATATGTATCATCACAAACAAATACTTTAGAATGAACAAATCCAGGTTCATATTCATAGATTTTAACACCACCTTGAATTAATTGTGCATAATACGTTCTGCCCATATCATGTACGATTTGTTTATCGGCAATGCCTGGCATAATAATTCGTACATCCACACCTTTTTTGGCAGTATGAATTAATGTATTGATCATTTCTGAATCAATAATTAAATACGGTGTCATAATATATACATATTCATTGGCACTATTTAATAAGTCTTCATAAACAGATTGACCTGTCAATTCTTCATCTAATGGTGTTTCTGCATAAGGAGCAATATAGCCATCATAGGATAATTCATCAACAACATCGTTATTTTTAAATATTGTATAATCCTCATCTTCGTGGCGCAAAGCATTCCAATTTGTCAAAAACATAACTAAATATGACCATACGGCTTTACCCTTAATACAAATAATATTGTCCATCCAATGTCCGTACTTTACTTTTTTATTGATATATTCATCCGCAAGATTTGCACCACCACTAAAAGCAACCTTACCATCAATTACCAATATTTTTCGATGATCCCTATGATTCATGATTGTATTGATAATAGGGGAGATTCGATTAAAGGATACGGCTTTTATGCCTTTTTTCTTCAATTGTTTGGCATAAGAAGCAGGAAGTGTACCTAATGATCCCATATCATCATACATTACACGTACTTCAACACCTTGTTTGACTTTTTCTTCTAAAATAGAAAGTATGGAATTAAACATTATACCTTCTTCAATAATGAAATATTCCATAAATATGTATTTTTTAGCTTTTTTTAATTCATTTAACATGACATCAAAACCTTTTTCGCATGGAGCATAATATTCAAAGTCGGTATTACGATAAAAAGGAAAGCCTTCTTCATATAAAAAGGCAAGTTGGGATACATAGTCTTTATTATCTTGTTGAATTTCATCAATGATCGATTCATCTTGGATATAATAAGAAGATGCCTTTTTTTGTTCCTGAATGATATTTCGAAATGTTTTTCCAAATAATAAGCTCATTAACATCATTACATATACAAATGTACCAAAGACGGGAAACAACATAATTAACAAGATCCACATTAAATCGGAAGATAAGTGTCTACTTGTTCGAACGATATTTAAGACAATTAAAACAGATAGAATGTGTAATACAACTTCAATGAATACAAAAGAAGATGTTAGCCATTTAAATAATATACAATATAATCCAACTTCACCAAGTGCAATGATTACTAATGGAATAATTCTTCCTAGCCATATTTTTAATTTCATATAAACCAACCATTCCTTTCAGCTTCGCTTCAAGGCACACATTGGAATTAAAATGTGCAATGAGCTTTGCTTTTGTTTTTTATCTTTTATTTGTTACCATGTTCTTGAAGTTAGAAGTACACTACAGAGCACGGTGAGGTGAGTTGCAGACTTCTGCATCTCGTTCAGATTAAATCAGCATATAAACCAGTGTAAGTTCGAGTATTTCTAGCACACATTAGTGTTGACATCAAGTCCGCAGATTAATCATTGACTATTAGTTAATCTTTAGTGCCATTCGTTCAGTCAATGCTTCTTTCTTCTTTATTTTGAAAGGAGCTTTTTCTATGAAAATCATTTATCCTCGTGTTTGTGGTATCGACGTGCACAAAAAATTCATTGTCGCAGTTATCTGCATTTCTGAATCCGTTGAACCAATTTATCTAAAAAAAAGATTCTCGACTTTTCACAACGACTTAATCCGCTTTAGAGACTGGCTGATTCAAAACGACTGTCAAAATGTATGCATGGAATCCACTGGTAAGTACTATATTCCTGTCTACAATGTATTGGAATCCCATATTTCCAATATCGTCGTTGCCAACCCTAAATGGGTGCGCGCTGTTAAAGGCGAGAAAGACGACGATAAAGATGCCAAATGGATTGCTGATTTATTTAAGTTCGATATTGTTAGAAGTAGTTTTATACCTCAAAAAGATTTTCGTATTCTTCGTGAACTCACTCGCTATAAATACAAACTTGTAAATATGCGTTCCAGTGAAAAGAACCGTTTTCAGAATGCTCTTACTTCTGGTAATTGTAAACTGGATATGGTCTTTACTGATGTTTTCGGCAAATCCGCATCTAATATCATCGACCTTATTCTATCAGATAATCCATACACAGATGAAGATATTCTTTCAAAAGTTCACAAAAAATGTAAAGCATCTCCTGATATGATTCTTGACTCTGTTAATGGAACGGATTTAACACCAGTCCAGAAATCTCGTATAGAACTTGTAAATGACCACATCAAACAATTATCATCCAATATCCAAAGACTTGATAAACTTATTGATTTAATGATTGAGCCATACGAAGACTATATTTCATTTCTGTGTCAGATACCTGGTGTTTCCAGAAACTCTGCCATCATAGTTCTTTCTGAAATCGGTGTAGATATGAATCAATTCACCTCTACAAGACGATTAACTTCCTGGGCAGGTTTAACTCCATCAAGTAACCAGTCAGCAGGAAAGAAAAAATCTGTACGCATTTCCAGAGCCGGAGTATATCTTAAACCATATTTGGTTGAAGTTGCACATGCAGCAGTCAAGGATAAAAACCATCCTTACTACGCCAACAAATTTAAAAAGATTTCAAAACGTCGCGGAAAGAAACGTGCTTTTATTGCGATTGCCAGAAAAATACTTGTAGCAGCATATCATATGCTTCTTACAGGAGAAATTTGGAATCCTGCAGACTTAGCAGAAGTTGAAACACCAGTTGAACAAAGAATTAAATACGTAAAGAACAACTTAAAATCAGATATTAAACAACTACTAGATATTGGACTTACAGTTGAAGAATTAACACTTATGATCCAACAAAATGCCAATATTATAGCAACACAATAATCTTTATATTTGGGGAAAGGGCTTTGCGCCCTTTTGTCCTTCTAACTTCTTCTTTTTATAAATTATATTTTCAGATTATCTCATCTCATTTCTGCATATTGTAATATATCATTTAAATTAAAAAGAGCCAACAAAAAATGTTGACTCAAAATATCTTTGATAGAGGAGAGAACTAGAAAGTTAGTGTATTGAGGAGTCTAGTTCTCTAATCGACTGTTAGATGAGAGTTAACACATGAGGTAGTTGGCGTTATATTCATATGTTAAATTTAATTATGTTGGCGTTTGAAGTCATCTAACTGGTGATATTATAACACTTCAAAATTAAAAATGTATTGACATATGTCATAAATTTACAAATTTTGTAAATATTTTCGTATTTAATTAAATAAAAGCCAACACTCTGAAAGGGTAAGAAAGAGTGCTGGCTATTGGGTTTGCTAGAAAAGGGGTGAGTTAGTTCCTCGTCTAGCAAAGCCTAGTATATCACTATGTAATATTTCTTGTAAAGCAAATGATGACAATTTTTACTATAATTATTTTTTGTTCTACAACATTAAATCAACAAGCAAATGATGTCGTAATAAATATATTTAATATGAAAAGATTTAATTAATTAATTGTACTACCATAAAAGACAATTTTTGTGATTTTTGCGGATTTGTTGTACCATACAAATCCAACGGCACCACCATTTTTAATCATCTTAAAAGCTTCTTTGTCAGTCAATTGAGTATAGTTTGATTCAACATCTGATTGATCCACATTACAAGCCCACAAATAAAATTCAGCATTATCTTCTAGTGTTTCTGATAGTTTGTACTTCTTAAATTCTGGATCATCACCATCATAATTTGCAGAGGCAGTTATAATTTGAGATCCATCTATTCCTATAATCGCTAGATAAGAACTAAAACCATTCGTAACATCCTCAGTATTATACGTAAGATTATCAAGGAATGCTTTTCTCATGATCTTATCCTTATCATCAAAAAACTCTTTAACATCACCATCAATATTTAAAAGAAGTCTTGATTTTATATAGCGCAACACATGAATTGACATATCACCGGCAGGTTTCAAAACAATCTTTTTACTCTTAAAATCATAAGTATATTGATCATACAAATCCGAATCATTGATTGGATTTCCTTCATCACTATAATACGAAAAATGACCATCCTTACCAAAGTAGATCGTTTCAATACATGTAGAGTCATAGTGAATCCACTCATGATCTGTTAAAAAATCTGTTTTACTACATCCAACTAGCAATATACCAATCATTACAAGTGTAAATATTCTTTTCATATCCATACCTCTATATTTATTTTAAAACATTCAATTATTTTTTGTTAAAAAAAAGTAACACATCTCATAGATAATTATAAAAACAGATAGAAAGAAGTGCTTGATATGATAAATAAATTACATTTAGCCATGATAAAACTCTATGAAGGGGACGCCAAAAGAATTCAACATTTTTGTAAGGTACATAGTTACGCAAAATTGATTGCAGAAACAGAACATGTTGATGAAAGAACGCTATTTATTATTGAAACTGCAGCTTTAACACATGATATTGGTATTCATGTATGTAAGGTCTTCTTGGTATCGTAAACAAGACAAAGATTGCCTTGAGTGTAGTTGGTACAGACGAAGCTTATAAAAAGCTGTTTGGAATGCTTCGTAATGCTCGTCGAGCAGGGGAATACATCAATGCTTCTGCCTACACATCCGATAAGGAGTATTTCAACTTCCTGTTGAGTATGCTTTTAACTTGGCAGTGGCTTGATAAACCGATTAAGAAAAAACAGGCACAAGAGCTTTCAGATACTCTGTATGAATGTACAGGTGGAATCATCAATATGCTCATCTGGCTGTACAAATGGATCATGATTGAATATCTGGACAATCAGTCAAAGGGTAAAATCGTAATCATTAACGAAAAGTTCATCAAGTCAGTCAGCAAGAAACACTTTGGTCAGCTGAAGGGAGCCATCGACATGGTCAATCAGGCAAAGGTTGAAGAAATGGAAGATGAACAGATTCTGATGCTTGCCGAAAGTGATAAGAACAAGTACGAGATGCCAGAAACAAATGTAGAGAACTTGGCTTACGAAAGCAAGATGATCAACATCGTGATTGGAAAAGTACATCAAATCTACACAGATGTAACATCAGACGATATCGCACGATATGTTCGACAAATCTTGGCTGAAGACGAATACCATCGTATGAAACCAACTGAAGTCGCCAAAGAGGTAGTTGCCATCATCACAGGAAGTCCAACTCGTAAAAAGAGAAGACCTTCATCGAAAGCACCTGCATCTAAGAACATCTGTGATTACATCTCGAATACCTAAGAACAAAGAGACTTTATGTTTCTTTGTTTTTTTCACCTTTTCGTATGTAAGCGTTTTGATTACATCAAGGTGCATGGTACAATGTAAGTGTAAAGGAGGACATAGTGTATGATGTCATTAGATTGGATGGTTTACGTTTTAGGTGCCGTAGCTGTTGTTTTCTTGATTGCCATGTTCTTCAAGTATAAAAAGCACAATAGATATGCTGATAAATTTGAAGACACATATCCAGATGCAAAGTAAACAACTTCTAGACATGTTGTCTAAAACAATAATAACTTTTCTAGATTTTAAGTATGATAATTTTAGACAGGTATAAGGAGGTATAATAAATACGTATGTATTACTTATTATTCACTGTACAATTTATCTTATTTTTTATTGTGCAATTTACGGATTATTCAAAATGGAAAATGATTTCTTTTTTTACCATTACTACAGTATTGATTCTGTATAGTATATATATACATGATACGGGGAAAATCATTATGTGCATTTCAGACATAATTTTTATTAGTTTCTGTTATTGGTATTATAAGAAAAAAGAAGCTAAATAGATCAAAATGTTGCAACTAGAACAAAGAGACTTTTTGTTTCTTTGTTTTTTTGTGCTTTCACAAACAAGCAAAATAAACTTTGGAAGTTCTTAGTTTCATGAAGTGAGAACAAATCTTTTTCGTAAAAGAATCTGTTACTTTCATATTACGTAAACAAGATATTTTCGTAAAAGAAGTTCTTAGTTTCATAATGAAGAAACAAGATAATTTCTTAAAAGAAGTTGTTAGTTTCTTAAAGAAGCTGTTAGTTTCATGAAAACAATCGTAAACGTAACGCTTAGTTTCACGAATACAATAACTCTTCGCATAATCTATCTTATGTAATTTTAGTAGAATCAAAATAAAAGCAGATCTTTAATAAAATTAAAAAGAATCTGCTTTTTTTATACGCATAATATAATGGATATGTCTTAATAAGATTCATTTATCAGAATAATAGACTATTTTGTAAAGTAATGATTCAATTAATCTATATATTGATAAATGAATCTATGTATTAAAAATCTTTTCATGGCATAACAACATTAATATGGATTTATAGCTTATCTAAGAGATTCTCTGATTTGAATCAAGACGTAGAGTTTGTCCATCTTTTTTTATTTCACGGTAAATCAGAGAGTCCATCAATCTCTAGTTCTTACATAATATAGAGATCCTAGCATCACTTCAATAATGATATATGGGATTGTCATTAAATATGCTGAATATGGATGTAGATCTGATGCAGCATACTGTATATCTTCAATTTGAAGTTTACCTGACTGGATTTCTTCAATCTTAGTTTTATACATATGAACACGATACGGACAAACAATAGCTAATATAATCATAATTGTTAATAGAATGCGTCCTGGCTTTTTAAAAATGTCCATACTTTTCAACTCCTAAATATTTGTATTAGTATATCACAGCTCATTATGTGAAGCACTTCACAAATACTCTTTTAAATCATTTAAACAGTTTAGTGCATCTTTTCTTCCAATATCATAAATTTCTTGTAGATGATTTGGATCCTTTTCAATCATTGCACACGCAATTGGCTTAGATGGTCGAATCACGAAAATGCGCCCTTCCCTTTCTAATTGTTCAATTCGATCTAGTGTTTCATTATATACAATATGCCGATTTTCTAACGCTTTCTGTAATTTAGGATATTCTTTGAAAGCTTTCTTTAAAAGATTAATATATTTCATTGGCTTTTTTCGATATGATTTATCTCTTGTTAGTACTACAACTGTTTTACAAGATCTTTCTAACATCCAATCAACTGGAATCGAATCGCTCACACCACCATCTAATAATTCATAACCATCTAGTTTCACTGGTTTAGAAACAATCGGAATCGATGAAGATGCACGAATCCATTCAATATCTATGGCATCTCCATTTTCAATTTCATGATAAATAGGTTTTCCAGTATGAATATCTGTACATACTAAAGTAAATCGTAATGGATTTTCTTTAAATGTCTTTGTATCAAATGGATCTAGAATCGTTGGTACAATCCCATATGCGAATTCTTTGTTGTATAAATCTCCAGTTTTTATAAAACTCTTTAATCCAGAATATCTAGGATCTCTACAAAAACGTTTATTGTAACGTAATGCACGTCCTATTTGTCTAGACTTAATATTACATCCAAATGCTGCACCCGCACTCACACCAACAACTTGATCAAAATCAATGTGATTTTCCATAAACACATCAATAACACCACATGTATACATTCCTCGAAAGCCTCCGCCTTCAAGAACTAATCCTTTGTTTTTTTTCATAATTATCACCGCGAAAATTATACAACAATGTGAACTAAAAAGAAAAGGACTTATTCAAGTCCTATCTTAAATGAATTTGATTTTCCAAAAGCCTTTGAATTCATATGCACAGTAAATGGTTTGGTACTTTTATCAGTATAATCCGGCGCCGCATTTTCAAAATGAAATTCAATTTCTGCATTAATTGTTTGTTTTTTATCCAAAAAATAAAGAATATAACCAGTTATATTTGTTGCTTTAAAACGCTGTGTTTTAGGAGCCATACCATTGGTCGTAAAATCATGATTTTGAATTTCTTCCATACTACTAAATTCACCCTTATTCGCTAAATCAATACCATCAAGTGTTGCACTAGGCGTTAAATATGGAACAATGATACGTTTATCTGTTTTATTTTCATAACAGATTTTAATATTTTTTAATACTGTTTCATTATTCTCATAAACATAATTTGCCTTTGAAGCATCTACACCAATTTTTAAAGTATCATCCTCAAAAAATGTATATTTTAAAGACTTAGAATTTTTAACATTCTTATCGCTTGCTTCACGAATTTTAAAAGCTTTAAAAGGTAAGAATTGCTTTTTATTATTGAAAGATAATCCAAGATTCTTTTGATTATTATTTGGAAATCCGATATAACCATAAATATACGTATTCTGGCCTTTATTAATCACATAAGAAGGTGTGGATTGATATTTATCGATAACACTGATTTCTTTTTCATTATCATCCGTTACTGTATAATAAAGATTTTTTGTATCATAAGGCTTTTTTCCTTTGTTTTCAATACTTGCCAAATAATAGTAGTATGTAGAGTTATCTGAATCGTTTGTGATTGTTAAAACATCCAATAATTTACAAGATACATTCTTCTTTAAAAGAACATTATTTTCTGGTTTAGAACAACCAAATAACGATAAAGATAAAACACATACACATATCATACTAATGATTTTTTTCATGATTTTCTCCTATGGATTGCAATTTTTACAAGGGGAATACCCATTGTTTATCAATACATCTCTTGATTCATTTGTTTCAATTTTGTTTGCATCCTTCATTAATTTAACACTTGAACACGTTGGCTTATGAAACTTATGCGTATTTACATTTAATACGTACGTCATATTTTCTTCATCAGCCTTATATTCTTTTATAATATTTTCATTTGAACGACTCGAATCGCCAGTTTTATAATCAATTTCTATACCCGGTTGTACGTTATAACAAAATACGTTAAACGAAACACCTTGACCTTTATCTTCAATAGAATACGCTTCAATCTGAACGCCATCCGCAATTAAATTGTCTCCATCATATATTGGTGTTACACGATACAAAACATGATGATTTGTCTTTTTAATATAATTTGTAACCTCATTTTCAAAAGGTAACATTCCCTCAACATTTAAATAACGAGTTCCAGTTATCAAATTCTTACGGTTTGCATTTTCGCCCGTTAACTGATAACCAATCAAATGACAACGATTATATAAGTATTTACCATCAATTCCCTTATATCGAACCGTATGCCATCCAGTAGGTTTTACCATTCCAATACTACCACGTTTTGTCGTAGGCATTAAATCTTTTGAAACATTCGCAAATGCTACTTGCGGTCGATTGAGTGAATCCAGATTTGAATAGGATTCAAAACTCTTTTTATTCATATCTTTCGAATTGAATTGAGGCTCATTATCATGAATCTCAATATAAGGACTTCCATTGTATTCTGGTATATCATCAATTTCATAAGCTGAAATTGGTGTTATAAGAGTTGCAAAAATTAAGACAATGGATAAAATAATTTTTCTCATAAATTTTCCTCACATAATCGACATGTATAATGTCAATATAACTTATATACTAAAACCATGAAAGGAGTGAGTGATAAAAAACATAGTACGCATTTGTCGTTCGAGTCAAAAAATATAATAAACCCCTTATGTACTATGTTTTTAGATGTCAAACGACATCTTTTTTTATAATTCTAATTTTTTAAATACAGCCTCACGCGCCATTTTTTCAAATTTATCTTCTAACGGTTTTAAATCACTATATTTAAAATCAGGATTTCTTTTTTGAAGAGCTTTTGAAATCACAAAATCTGCAACCTCAGGATTTTTAGGTAATAAAGGACCATGTAAATATGTACCTAAAATCTTTCCATCATAGAAGCCTTCATAACCAGCACCAAAACTATTTCCATATCCCTTACAAACTTTCCCTAAAGGATGCGTTACATTCAATGTTTGACCACCATGATTTTCAAAACCAACAATACGCGTTTTTAAACCATCTAAATTAGCATCAATCACAATATTTCCAATACAACGACTTCCAGCTTTACCTGTATCCGTATAGTAATCATAGAACTGTAAACCAGAAATTTTTTCATTATTAGCTGCAATATAATATTGACCAAACAATTGATAGCCCCCACAAATCAAAAGAACAAACGTCTTTTCATCCATAGCCTTTTTTATATTTTCCTTACGCGATAATAAATCAGGAATCAAACTAATTTGTTCCTTGTCCGCACCACCACCTAAGAAAATTAAATCATATTTACTTAAATCTTTTTCTTCACCGATACCACAAGTATCCAACTCAAAAGGAATATTACGATCTAAACAACGCTTTTTTAGAACCATCATATTTCCTTTATCCCCATAAAGATCCATGATATCATGATACATCCAAACTACTTTCATAGGCCCATCTCCTTCTTGATCGCATTACGCGTAGGAAGTAATGCTGTATATGTCGCAATCGCATAAGTTTTGCGCTTTGTAGCTAATGCAGCTTTCACGGCAATATCCAAAGTATCTACGACACTTAGAGGACCTTTATAGCCACCATAATAAATTCTTAAAGCCATATCATTTGCACGTAGTCCCGTACAAATAATTTCTTTTGTGCTATCCTTCATGATCTTTTCAAAGAAAGTATCATAAATCCAACTGACATCTGTACCATCTTGCTCACGATCATTTAATACAATCACAATTGTCTTATCTGATTCATCTTTTTCAATGACCTTCATCACTTCATTTGCTCCCGTAGGATTTTTAACCAAGTTTAAAATACAAGTCTGATCATTAGCTTTAAATGTTTCATTTCTTCCTGCTGGTTGAGGCGCATGACTAAATACAGATTTAACACAATTGCTAGAAATGTCATAGTTTTTTGCGACATCTAGAACAACAGCACAATTATACATCGAATACATTCCTTCATACGGAGATTTATAATTGATTCCACCACTTGAGAATGTTTCTTTATCCAAATCAATATCTCTTAAACAAACATCCATTTCCGGTGTTTTAAAATCGCATTTTGTACAATGAAATTTACCGATATGTGAATATTGATAATAACTATATTCAAGTCTAGCACCACATTTAGGACAGAACTTTCCTTCGCTTGCTTCTTTTGTAGTTTTTACTGAATATTTATTTTCATCTATACCAAAATAAGAAATAGATGCATTCTTCGCAACTAATTTTAAACGAACAACATTTGGATCATTCCCATTTAAAATTAAACGCCCCCTATATTCAGGTAATACCTTTTCAATTGAATCAATCAATTGCTCCATTTCACGAGCACGATCCAATTGATCACGGAAAAAGTTATTGACCACAAAATCTGTAACAGGAATAAAAGGAAGAATGTGTCTAACATTTAATTCATCACACTCTAAGACAACTGCATTGGCTTTGACTTCACCATTCAATTTACAATTTGTAAGCAAAGTAGTGACAATACCAGCCTTTAAATTGTCTCCCTTACGATTTGAAATAACGTTATATCCCGCATTTTGAAATAAGTCCGTAATCATATTTGCGGTACTCGTTTTACCATTGGTACCCGTAACTAAAATGACAGGCCCATTAAATTTTAACTTTGTTAATATATTTTTATCGACTTTACAACCAATCGAACCAGGCATAGATCCACCTCTTCCAATAAGGTGTAATCCCCATGCACTTATCTTTGTAGATAATATAGATAAAGTTTTCATAAGTACTCCTTTTCAGACTCTTCTATTATACAACAATTGAAGTTGAATTTAAAAATTGAAACACATATAATATTAATGTTAGGGAAAATCTAACTAGAATAGGTGGACGAAATGAACGAATATTACCAATCTCCTCTTTCACAGAGATATGCATCTAAGGAAATGCAGGCATTATTTTCAAACGACAAAAAATTTACAACATGGAGAAAACTTTGGATTGCTCTTGCTGAATCTGAAAAAGAATTAGGATTAGATATTACAGAAGAACAAATCGAAGAACTAAAAGCACATGCTTTAGATATTAACTATGATGTCGCAAAAGCTAGAGAAAAAGAAGTACGTCATGACGTAATGTCACACGTATATGCGTATGGAGTACAATGTCCTAAAGCTAAAGGAATCATTCACTTAGGAGCAACAAGCTGCTATGTAGGAGATAACACAGACTTAATTATAATGCACGAAGCTTTAGAGCTTGTACAAAAAAAGATTGTCAACGTATTAGAAAAGTTAGAAGAATTCGCATTGAAATACAAAGATATGCCATGTCTAGCCTTTACACACTTCCAACCAGCACAGCCAACAACTGTAGGAAAAAGAGCGAGCTTATGGGCACAAGACCTATATATGGATTATGTTGAAATCCAACACTTATTAGACAATAAAAAGTTATTAGGATGCAAAGGTACTACTGGTACACAAGCAAGCTTTATGGAATTGTTTGAAGGAGATACAGACAAAGTTAAAGCTTTAGATAAAAAAATTTGTGAGAAATTAGGTTATAACCAATATTTCGCAGTCAGTGGACAAACATATACTCGTAAATACGATACTCAAGTATTACAAGTATTGGTTCAAGTTGCTCAAAGTGCACACAAATTCAGTAATGATATTCGTTTATTACAACATATGAAAGAAATCGAGGAACCATTTGAAAAATCACAAATTGGTTCAAGCGCAATGGCCTACAAACGTAATCCAATGCGTTCAGAAAGAATGGCTGCTTTAGCAAACTACATTATTGCTGATTCAATTAACCCTGCCATTACTGCAAGTACTCAATGGTTTGAAAGAACATTAGATGATTCTGCAAACAAACGTATTTCGATTGCTGAAGCCTTCTTAGCAACAGATGGACTATTAGACCTTTACTTAAATGTAAGTGATGGTTTGGTTGTTTATCCAAAAGTTGTAGAAGCTAACTTATTAAAGGAATTGCCATTCATGGCTACAGAAAACATTATGATGGATGCTGTTAAAGCAGGTGGTGACCGTCAAGAATTACACGAATTGATTCGTCAACACTCAATGGCAGCAGGACGTGTTGTTAAAGAAGAAGGTAAGCCAAATGATTTGATTGATCGTATTGCAGCGGATCCAAAATTTGGCATGACAAAAGAACAAATTCTTTCTATCATGAAACCAGAAAACTTCGTAGGTCGTTCTGTTCAACAAACAGAAGAATTCTTCAAAGACTTCATTGATCCAATTCTAACAAAAGAAAAAGATGCATTAGGAATGCATGCTGCAATTAACGTATAAAAAACAGAGCTCATTCGAGCTCTTTTTTAGTACAAATTAGGAATTGAAATCTTTTTATATTTCTTTATGATCTCTTTATAGTTTGGCATCCAAGTACATAGTAAACTATAGAAATCTTTTGAATGATTTAAATGATACAAGTGTGCAAGTTCATGAAGAATAATCGCATCCACAAATTCTAAAGGCATAAATATAAGATTCACATTGAAACAAATCTTATGTTTACTCGGTGTACAACTACCCCACTTGCTCTTATAAAAGCCATATTGTAAAGAAATATCATGTATATTTAATTGTTCGCAAAAGAATTTAAAACGAAGATCTATATATTTCTTAACATTTTGTTTCAAGAATCTTTGGATGAGTGTTTTATCAGGATACAAATATAAATCATTGCCTTCAACATAACAAATCCTTTTATTCATATAATGCAACTTATATTCATTACCCAATAAAGAAATCAAATCATTTTCTTTGGATAAAGCACATTTATTTAATTGATTTTCGATCCAAGCTTCTTGTTCATGCACAAATCTATCAATTTCTCTTTTAGAAACAGTGAAAGGAGCGCTCACCTGAACCACTCCTTCTACGACACGAATTTTTATTTTTTTACAATTGGACTTACGATGAAGTACATACTCCATTAGGCAATATCTTCTAAGACTTCAGTCGCAATACCACTTAGATATGCATCTACTTTTTCTTGTTGCTCTTTAGAATAAGCATCATATTCATTGATATCACGAATTAAATCCAACATAGGAAGAGTTCCATATAATTTTGTACATGTTGAATTACACAATGTTTCCACATCTTCCTTCTTATAGAATTCAATTCTTTCATGACAATTTGGACATTCTAAATATGCCATATTTTCAATGATACCCAAAACCTTGACTTCCATCTTTTCACACATGTGACAAGCCTTTTCTACAATCATACTTACCATTGGCTGCGGTGTAGAAACCATCACAACACCCTGTACTGGAATGGACTGCATAATTGTTAAAGCTACATCACCAGTTCCAGGAGGCATATCAATCAACAAGACATCCAAATCGCCCCATACAACATCTGTATAGAATTGTTTTACAACACCACCGATAACAGGACCGCGCCAAATGACTGGATCTGATTCAGCTTGAACTAAGAAGTTTAAAGACATTACTTTAATTCCTTCTTTAGATTCAACTGGAAGCAATTGTTTTTTTTCATTGCCATACGCATGTTCATTTGTCAAAGCTAAAAGTCTAGGAATACTAGGACCTGTAATATCCGCATCCATAATCCCCACTTTTAAACCTTTTTTAGCCATAGCCTTAGCCAACATAACAGTAACAGTGGATTTACCAACCCCACCCTTACCAGACATTACAGTGATAATATTTTTAATGTGGTTATCTGGATTCGATTGAATTCCACATGTTTCACTGTTCTTTCCACATTTTCCTTGAGAAGGACAACCTTCACATGACATATACTACTCCTCCTTTGGCTTTTCTATTTTTTGAAAACAACGATCATAAACATTTGACAAACGCTTATCTTGAATATGCGTGTAAATCTGCGTAGTCTGTATATTACTATGACCCAATAGTTCCTGAACGATTCTTAAATCTGCATCTCCATCCAATAAATGTGTCGCAAAAGAATGCCTGAAACTATGTGCAGAAATTTGCGGATTTAAATTTAATTCATTTACTTTTTGTTTAATCATTACATGTACATATTGTCTAGTACAAACATGACCTAAACGATTCACAAAAAAATATGAAACATTCTTTATATCCCAAACACTACGAATAGAATCTAAATAATATTTCATCTGTGTAGCACAGTAAGAAGATATAGGTATCATTCTTTCTTTATCTCCCTTACCTTTTATTTTTAATATACCTTCAACTAAATGTACATCATTTAACTTTAAATCACAAAGCTCACTTACACGCAGACCACAAGAATATAATACAACTAATATTGTTTTATTATATTGATCAATCTCATTGTCTTGAAAAGATGAAAAAACTTTTTTTACCTCATCCACACTTAAATATACAGGCAGATGCTTAGATGATTTCATCCCATGAATTAATAAAGATACATCCTTTATTTCAGAATGTGCAATCGATATCTGTAAATGAAAAGAGTGAATGCTCGCAATCATTCGATTCACACTCGCTGCACTATGATCCAAGGCATAAAAATCCAAAAAATCTTCAATATCTAAAACAGATATAGATTCAAACGCAGTAATATTTCTTTTATTTAAAAAATCAATATAAGACTCAATATCATGAATATAAGACTTCTGTGTTTTTTTTGCCTTTCGTTGTACAACACTTAAATATAGACGATAATCCTCTAATGCATCTATTAATTCCATAAGGATATTATAACACAAATTAAATATAAATAGGCTCTAATACATTCATATCACAATTTGATTCTTTAATTGCCTCGATAAGTACAGATTTTACTTTGTTGTCACGGTGATCATACGCAAACTGCAAATTACGAATACTAAAATGGTTCGCATATAAAACCCTATTGATTTCATTTAAACGGTTTGGACGATGTACCATATAAAAACGCCCATAACTCTTTAATAAACGACTCGCATGATAAACCAATTGTTCCAAAGTCAAATTCTCTTCCATTCTACCTAAATGGCGATAATTCAATTTTTCTGGCTGTTGATTTGCATTCATTTTAAAATAGGGTGGATTGGAAACAATCACATCAAATAAATTGTCTGTATATTCTTGTATTGGCTTATTAACAATCCGAGCCCGATGCTTAATAAACGTATCCACATTCTTTTGAGCCACTTTACTTGTCTCTCCTAATATTTCAACACCCACCAATTCTTTGACATTAAACTGATCCAAATAGACAAGAATAGCTGCGTTGTTTGTTCCAATATCTAAAACTCTTTCCTGCTTTTTTAAACGCACAAACTGCGCTAATAATTTTGTATCCGTATTAAAACGAAAATGTTCAGGATCTTGAAATAGCTTCAAATTTTCATCAATAAAATAATCCAATGTTAAACTCAATTAGATCCCTCCTTTTTCAATAAGTCGCTAGCCTTTATAAAACATTTCGTATCCATTTTTTCATTTAGACGATTCAATATATAATCTGTATTTTCTTGTGGCGCCGCAAACAAATCCATTTGTTCAACAATTTGTTTAGCATCCTTTAAAGAACCGATATGTACACCAATATAGCGATACCCAATTGGCTCGAAATATTCTTCTAGTAAAGATCTACATGCCCCATAGATCATAGGATATGTATTCGAATATGTACTTAAATTTAAACTATGACATGCATTATGAAAGGTTGTATCTCTAAGTGTTAATGTTATAAGCTTTCCTTTTTGATTTTCGCGCTGCATTTTATGTGTCAATTCATTTACTATGCTTTCTAAGCAACTACTTACTTCTTTAATGGAATATAAATCAGTTGAATATGTTCTTGAAACAGAAATACTTTTTTGTGTTGTGGAATAACATAATGTAGCGCTTGAATTTCCTCTTGCTTTTTGAATCAAAGAATAAGATGCTTTTCCAAGCGTCTGCATGATCCTTTGTTCATTTTTTTCATCTGCAAAATCACCAATTGTATAAATACCCATATCATTTAAAATAGGCACACTCTTTTTACCTATACCATTCATTTCATTGATCTTCAAAGGCCATAATTTGGTAGAAAGCTCCGATTTTCTTAATACGGTAATGCCTTTTGGTTTGCGCATATCGCTTGCCATTTTCGCAAGAAAACGATTGGGAGCGACACCAATCGAACAATTTAAATGGCATTTTTCATAAACGCCATTTTGAATCTCAAACACCAGGTCCAAAGGTCTTTTATAACGCTTAATAATTTCTGTTACATCCATATAACATTCATCAATACTTGCAGGCTCAATTTGATGTGTAAACGTCTTTAAATACGTAAAAAACTGTGCAGACATCGAACGATAATAGCCATAGTCACCTTGAATTAATACTAAATCTGGACAAAGTCGCAAAGCCTCATATACAGGCATAGCACTATGCACACCATATTTTCGTGCTTCATAATTGGCCGTTGAAATCACACCTCGCTTAGAAGTAGAACCTACCGCAACAGGAAATTCTTTTAAATCAGGATTTTTTATCTCTTCACAACTCGCAAAAAAAGCATTTAAATCAATATGTAAAATGACTCTAGCCATGAATTTTCACCCATAGATCTTGCATGGATTCTTTTGCCTTTACGCTCGCTTCACCGCTTGTCATGATTGCTAATTCTTGGATTGTTTGATCTTGATCAAGTTCTTGAACACTTGTGATTGTTTCATTTGAAGTAGATTTTTTACTTACTAAATAATGCATATTTGCATAAACGGCAACACTAGCTAAATGCGTAATACATAATACTTGATACTTATTTGATAAAGCCTTCATTTTAGCACCCATCGCAAGAGCTACTTTACCGCTGACACCTGTATCAATTTCATCAAAAATAATGGTTTCAATTCCCTTTGATGCCTGGAATACCACTTTTAATGCCAACATCAAACGAGATAGTTCGCCACCACTTGCCGATACACTTAAACTAGAGAAGTCTTGACCTGGATTCATTGACACCAAAAACTCAATTTCATCAATACCATTACTAGAAGGTTTCCTTTCCGTACACGAGATTTTAAAGCGAGCATTTTCTAACATTAAATCTTTACAATGCAACATCACCATTGATTCAAGTTCACTAAAACTATTTTTTCTTTTAGTAGATAATTCATTTGCTAACTTCATATAAGCTGCAAATGCTTTTTCTTTTTCTTTTTCTAACTTATCAAATACATCCTGACGATGAATAATTCGATCAATTTTATCCATGATATTCTTTTTAGACTCCATTAAAGATTCATAAGAACCACCATATTTTCGATATAATTTCTTGATCAAATATTGACGATTTTGAAGACTATCCAAATCTAAGGTATCACTAGAATGTGTATCACGCACATGTTTAAGTTCTTCATCGACAGTTTGTAAGGAATAATATAAATTTTTAAATGTTTCTTCATACACATTTAGAATCGATGATTTTGAAGCTTGTTTATACAAAGTATATAAAGCATCCAAAGCCCCATTTTCTTTATCCATTTCATACAGACACAAAGAAAGATCTTCTTTATTTTTAAGCCAATTTGTTGCTTCATGAATTTGTGAATTTAAAGTCTCTAATTCATTTTCTTGAATATTCGCATTTTCAATTTCATCTAGCTGCGCTGTTAAAAACTCTAATTCTGCATCGGAAAACTCTTCATTTTTTAATGTTTCCAATTCATTTAAAATATTTGAATAGGAAGTATAAGCCTCTTTTACAGATGATTTTAAATTTTCAACCTTGGCATAGCTATCCAATAATTCCATTTGTAGTTTAGTATCCATCAAGCGATATGTATCCATTTGTGAATGAATATCGACTAATAGATTTACAATCTTACGCACAAAAGAAAGTGTTGTGATCTGTTGATTGATTCGTACTGTACTTTTATTATTATTTAAAATTGTACGTGAAATGATGACTTGATCATCTACATCAAATCCATTTTCTTCCAGAATCGAATTGACTTCATCATTTGAAGTTAAAACCATAGATAAAATAGCCTTCTCTTTTCCTTTACGAATCACATTGGATTTAATACGATCTCCACTCAAATATCCAATCGCATCAATCAATAAGGATTTACCAGCTCCCGTTTCACCAGTAATAACACTCATCCCTTTAGTAAAATCTATAATACAAGATTTGAATAAAACATAATCTTTTACCGACAATTGTTCAATCACAAAATCACCTCAAGTCTACTTATTATTTTAACTTAAAATCAAATGAAAATAAATGTTTATAATCCATTGTGAATCGATAAATAATAAAATAAGAATATCTTCACATTAAGATATTCTTAAATCTTTAGCATACACCATATACTCCTGATTGCCACTTCTTCCTTCTAGAATACTTGGCATAGCTTTAACATTTCTATAATATTGAAATAGAAATGCTTTCACATCTTCAACAATTTGTAAGGCAAGCTTTGAATTTTTCAAAACACCATGCTTATTCAACGCTTGAGGTCCACATTCAAATTGTGGTTTTACCAGTATCGCAATATGATTGATAGAAAATACATTTAAAACATGTTCTAAAATTGTTTTACAAGATATAAAACTTACATCCATACACATAAAATCAATAGTTTCATCAAACCATTCAGGTACAATTTCTCTTGCGTTGCACCCTTCCATTTTGATCACACGCAAATCTTCATCTAATTCTTTTGCGAGTTGTAAATGACCTACATCTAAGGCATAAACTTTTTTAGCACCATAACGAAGACAAACATCCGTAAATCCACCAGTACTCGCACCTATATCAAGTACAACCTGATTTTTAATATCCACATTATACTTATCTAAACATCCTTTTAATTTGAAAGCACCACGCGAAACAAATTCATCTTCAGTATGAGCTACTACAATTTCATCTTCATCAATTACAAGAAAACTTGCTTTCGTTATGACCTTTCCGTTAACACTGACCTTGCCTTCTTTGATCATATCTTGAGCTTTTGCTCGCGATGAAATCTCATTTAATAAAGCTTTATCTAAACGCAATTTACTCATTTTTCTCTAATTCCTCAAATAGACATTCCGTACTAATACCTTCTTGAATACGTAAAGATCGAATAGAACCATGACAAACATAATGATCACCAATTCCTAAGATATGAATTTTTTCATCTAATGTATTCATAAACTCTAAAATTGCACTTGATAATCCGCAAATCTTAACATCCGTTTCATATACAGTGATTGGAAGATTCATCTTTATTAAATCTTTCATCATAATTTCATCAATTGGCTTAAAGAAACGTGCGTTTACTACAAGTAAACCCATTTTATTTTCTCTAGCTTTATTTATTACATGATCTACATCTGTACCATATGTAATCACAATCTGTGATGGCGTTCCAATCACGAATTTTTCCCAAGAGCCAATAGGAATCAGGGAATAAGATTTATTCTTTACGTACTTCACATTACCTCTTGGATAACGAACACAGAATGGTTTGTTTGATTGGAATGCAGTATAAATCAAGTTTTGCGCTTCATTAGCATCTTTAGGCTGTGATAACACTAGATTTGGAATACTTCTTAGCATCGCAATATCAAATACGCCTTGATGCGTTTCTCCATCATCTCCAACAAGACCACAACGATCAATACCAATCACAACTGGCACATTCATTCTTGCCATATCATGATTCACTTGATCATAGGCTCTTTGAAGGAAAGATGAATAGATACTCACAAATGGTTTTAGCCCACCAAATGCCATTGCACAAGCCATAGTTACGGCATGTTGCTCGGCAATACCACAATCAAAGAAACGATCAGGGAAACGTTTTTGAAATTCCAATAATTTACTTCCCTGAGCCATAGCAGGTGTAATTGCCACAATAGTCTTATCTTTTTGAGCAAGATCCATCACAGTATTTGAAATAACTTGTGACCAAGAAATTTCATTTGGAGGAAGTATACTTAAAGATTTGCCTGTCGCAACATCGAATGGACTAACCCCATGCCATTTTCCAACTTTGTCTTGCTCTGCATATTTATAGCCTTTTCCTTTTTGAGTTAAAACATGCACAACAATTGGGCCATCATGCTCTTTTGCAGCTTGAAATACTTTAATCAAACTTTGAATGTCATGACCATCAACAGGTCCCATATAATCCAAATTAAATTCCTTAAATAATGGTGCATCAATCACTTCATCCTTGATCTTATCTCTAAAATGCGACAATGTACTCAATACATTACTTCCTAATTTATTAGATTTCAAATTATTCTTTACATCATGTTTAAGATCCAAATATAAATGAGAAGCCCGAATATCTGTGATACGTTTTTCCACACCACTATAATTTTTAGAAATCGACATATTATTATCATTAAAAATGATGACCATTTTCTTTTGTTTAGAACCAATATCATTTAGGGCCTCTAAAGCCATTCCACCTGTTAATGAGCCATCTCCAATTAGAGCAATCACTTGATAATCCTCGTGCAAAAGATCACGTGCTATCGCATAACCAAGTGCAGCCGATAAAGATGTTGAAGAATGTCCCGCTTCCCAACAATCATATTTACTTTCACTTCTTTTCTGATATCCAGAAAGACCACCTTTTTTTCGTAAAGTCGCAAATTGTGTAGATCTACCCGTTAATATTTTATGTGTGTAACACTGATGACCTACATCAAAAATCATTTTATCTTTAGGTGAATCGAAGACATAGTGCATAGCCACTGTGACTTCTACAATTCCTAAATTACTTGATAAATGACCACCTGTCTTTGAGATTGAATCAATCAAAAAAGCTCGAATATCACTACATAATTGTGTGAGTTCTTCAATCGATAAATCTTTGATTTGACTAGGCGATTCAATATCATACACTTGACATATCTTTTTCATTTTTAAACCCTCGTTAAAAAAACTAGTCCGCTAAAGACTAGTTTTAGCTATTAATAATATACCTCTTTTTGTGAAAAATATCTATATATTAATATGTACGCTTAATTAAACTATCTAATACTTTTATCAAAGAAGTCACATCACAGCTGACTTTTCCTAGTTCTTTTCGAATCGTTTCGTCATAGCTTTTTACCATATCTCTAGCACCATTTAGTCCTAATAAAGATACAGCTGTAACCTTATTATTATCTTCATCACTCAATGATTTTCCAACTACTTCTTCACTACCCGTTACATCCAAGATATCATCCTGCATTTGAAATTCTAAACCTAATACAAGACCAATTTTTCTAAAGCTGTCAACATCATCAAATTTATTTGCCAATATACAACCACACACTAAAGGTAAAGTTAATAATTTACTTGTTTTATAATGGTCGATTTCTTGTAACAATGCAAATGTAGGATTCTTATCGTTTTCAGCCTGCAAATCCAATGTTTGACCATAAATCATGCCATCAATTCCTGCATACCACGAAAGAGCTTTAACTAAAGCTACCTTTTGTTCTGCACTACACTCACTATCTAATACAACTTCAAATGCCTTTGTAAGTAGACCATCCCCTGCAAGTATAGCTGTTGCTTCATCATAAGCTTTATGGCAACTAGGCTTACCACGACGTAAATCATCATTATCCATAGCTGGAAGATCATCATGAACCAATGAATATGTATGAATCATTTCAATAGCGCAAGCACAAGGATATCCAAATCTTGCTTCGATTCCATATCCTTCTAATACAGAAAATAACAACATTGGACGCACTCTTTTACCACCATTCATCAATGAATAGGCCATGGCATCTTTAGTACGACTATCATCGTTTTCTTGTACACGCATCAATAAATAATCTTCAAATTCCTTATTCACTAACATCTTGATTCACCTCCATCAACTGATCCATTTTATTTTCAAATTTCTTAAGCTGCTTTTCACATTGAGCACTTAATTTTAAACCCTCTTCAAACAATGACATTGCCTCTTCAAGTTCTAACTCATTATTGTTTAATAAAGTTACTATCTCATCTAAGCGTTTCATAGCTTCTTGAAATTTTAATTGTTTTGCGGCCATCCTATTCCTCCTTACAAGATGTTATTCGAGAAGTAATACTACCATCATGCACCCTAGTTACCATTATATCATCCTTATTGACATCACTAATACTATTAATGACTTTATTTTCTATTTTAGAAATACTATACCCTCGAGAAAGAACTTTTAAAGGAGAATAAGCATCTAATAAAGCACAATCTCGCTGCAATAAATGCCTTGCATCTTGTAATTTAGTTTGCATACTTATTTCAAGTTTTTCTGGAATATTTAAAAGTTTATTTTCATGATATTTTAATATTCGATTCATATTTAAACCCAATTGCTCACGAGAATTTAAAATTAAGTTCATCTTTTGAAGTTCTAAAGATAATGCATGCTCTAATTGCGTGTTATATGCATCCAACTTTAATTGTTTTTCAATAATAAAAGACTTAGGATCCTTTAAATATGGATGATTCTGGTATAAATTCAATTTGGATCTATATTGATCCAATATAATAGACATGTTTCTAGATAATAACACTTTATCTTTTATAATTTTTGCCATTACTTCATTTTGATCTATACTGACCCATTGTGCTGCAGCAGTTGGAGTAACACTTCTATGATCACATACTAAATCACATAAAGTCGTATCCACTTCATGGCCTACACCACTTACAATGTATGTATTTAAATCATAAATTGTTTTGACAAGTTCTACATCATTGAAACAGAATAAGTCCTCAAAGCTTCCACCTCCACGCACAATCAACAATGCATCATGTCCACAAAGATCTGCCTTTTTCAATGATTGAATCAAACTTTTTGGAGCTAAATTTCCTTGGACAAGACTTGGATACAATGTAACTTTCATCATGGGCCAACGCCTTTGAATCGTAGACAGCACATCTTGTAAAGCAGCAGCATTAGCACCGGTAATAACACCAATATTTTCAATATATTCGGGTTTAGATTTCTTATGATCTTCTGCAAAATAACCAACCTTTAAAAGATCTTGCTTTCTTTTTTCAAACTCTAAAAAAAGATTCCCTAAGCCATCCTGCTTCATTTGACGAATCACAAGTTGGAGACTGCCTCTTTGTTCATAAACATTGATGCTTCCTGAAATAAGTACACGCATACCTTCTTGTACATCAAAATTTAATCGTGACACATAGCTTGAAAACATAACACAGCTCATTTCACCACTTTTATCTTTTAAAGAAAAATAATAATGTCCTGAACGATGTTTTGTAAGGTTGCTGATTTCGCCTTGAACCCAAATTCCATCTAGGTCCATTGTTTGTGTTAAAACGTTTTTTATACGAGCAATAACACTTGAAATACTTACAACCATTTCATTTCTCATAGCTGGTCAAGAACTCCATTTAATAATTTATATGAGTTATCATCACAATATTTTTTTGCTAAAGTAATTGCTTCATTAATGACTACTGCCTTTGGTGTATCATTTGCCAAGATTTCCTGGAAAGAAATCAACAAAATAGCTTGTTCTAACATACTTAAACGATCAAAATCCCAGTCATCTCGCAACAATTCATTAATTTTTTGTTCAAATGCTTCTTTGTTTTCTACTGTTCCCATTGTTAAACTGTATAAATATCCATCAATGTCATTTGAACCTTTCATTACATCAAATACACATTTACGAATATCCTTTCCTAATAATAAGTGTTGATATACACTTTGCATCGCAATTACACGTTGTTCATGTCTATTCATTTACATTTCTCCTTCTCTATATAGTACACGGGCACTAGGCACTACATCACTTGCAGGTGCTGCATGCACGTCTTGATCATCAAAAAATATATTGGCGCCAAAACAAGCTAGCACATCCGCTTTTTTTGCGCCTTGCATAAAGAATACTTCATCAACTACAATATTCCATGCTCTTAAAGTTTTTATCACTCGAACTCCCGTATCTTTATTTCGGGCTGTGACAATGGCCGTTCTCAAAACATTTAAATCCTTCGTTTCATTCTGAAGCCAAGATAAACTTTTCAACAATGAAGCCATAGGACCTTTTTGTAAAGCCACATCCTGATTTAGAATCTCATTTTCATTAAAAGCATCTAAACCATGTTCTTGATAGATTTTTTCAGATTCTGCCGAAAATAAGACGGCATCTGCATCAAAGGCAATACGAATCTGATTATCAGGGAAGCTATATTTTGTATCTCGTGCATAGATCATACCAGCCGCAAAGCCAGCATGAATTGCATTTGATACATCATTTTCATTACACGACAAGAATAAATCGACACCAAAGGCAGAAAGGTATCGACTAATATCTTCTCCTCCACTTAAAACCATACGTCCAATATCCATATTGTAATGCTCTAATGAGTTGATGATACGCAATGAAGTATCCGCACTATTTCTTGACATTACAATTACTTCAACAAGTTTTCGGTTGGCAAGCTTATTGATGTTTAATAAATTTTTTACTAACGTAAAACCACTACCTGGACTTAACACATCGTTTTCATGAATAATTTGATATTCACGATATGCATCCAATCCTTTTTTTTCAAAAACTTCATTTTCTTTTTCTAAATTGAACAAAGCTCTTGAACTAATACCTACTACAAGATAATTTTCGAAAGATACACTCATAAATTTTTAAAAAAAAGGAAACCTTTGAAAGATTTCCTTAAAAAATAAATCCAGTCACCTGAATTTCAATAGCTTCAGGTTTAAAGTCTGTCATATAAGAAATACTTTCAAAGATCTTGTTTTGTAGATTTAAACAAACATCACTCACATTTGCCTTGTGATTGACTTTAACAGGAATCGATAATGTCAATTTATTATCATCCACTTTTGTGACAATACCTGTTTTAAATGGTTTTGTTCCTTCTGCGAGTTGAACATTTTCATCTTCTTCGATGACATTTTTCGCAATCGTAGAAAAAACTGTCTTATTTAAAGAAATAACACCGTATTCATTACCTGGTTCTAATTCGATATATTCTTTCGCCATAATTTCACCTTCACTTCTCTTTAAGTATATCAAAAAAGTTATTTAAACTCAAAAACTTTCTTATCCCAAAGTGATGCAGTTCTCGTAACATATTTTGAATCTTGTAAAATCACTTTCTTACAAGTAAGAATATCACTTTGTAGTTGTTTTTTTAATGCTTCAAAACCATCAAAACGAATTTCATTGCGTGTCTTTTTCAAAAAGAAAAACCGAACGTGTTCATCATATATATCTTGATCAAAATCAAAGATATGTGCTTCAATCGAAACCTTTTTATTTTCAAATGTAGGATTATTACCCACATTGATCATAGCACCATATAAAGTATCTTTAACACAGACAAAACCAGCATAGACACCACTTGAAGGAACTAGATAGTCTGGATCTACACCTAGATTTGCGGTAGGAAAATTCAATAAAGTACTTCCTCTTTTAAATCCATGTTCAATACAACCTTCTATTGAATACATATAACCTAAAAGCTCATTAGCCAAATCAATCTTTCCACTTTGAATCAAAGGCTCAATACGACTTGATGAAATCTTTTCATTTTTTGAATTGACACTATCAATGACAGAAACATCAAAATAGTTTTGACTTTGTAGAGTCTTCACATTCCCAGAATTTTTAGATGCATATTTAAAATCAAATCCACAAGTGATATGGTCAACATTCATGCTTTTTAATAACAAATGAAAAGCATCTACATCTAATGCCGAAAAATCTTTTGAAAAAGTAATCACATACATCACTTCAATACCCATTGAACTTGCCAATTGGATACGATCTTGAAGTGTTGTGATATGCCTGCATACACGATCGGGAAAGAAAATCTTCCAAGGATCTGGATCAAATGTAATCAAACCACTTTTAATGTTTAATTTTTTTGCCTTTTTAATACAATCTGCAATCAAAGCCTGATGCCCTGTATGTAATCCATCAAAAAAGCCTATACAACAAGAACTCTTAGGTAAATTTTTATGTACATTTGAATAATCAATACGAATAACTTCCATTACCATAGACCTCTTTTACTTTTAAATAAACCTTCACGCTCTTTTTCATAGATAGCGATAGGCTCACCTGCATCTAAAATACATACTTCTTGATTTGGATTCTCTAAACGAATGCGTTTTCCTTGGTATACATCTTGAATCGGTTGATAATTGATTTTATCTAAATGATCCAACACATAGATTGAAGGATATAAGATAGGTTCTTGCGTTTCTAAATCTTCAAGTGTTTGTGCCTGATCAATTGTAAAGCGACCCACTTTCGTTCGTCTTAAACTTTTCATACACCCTAGATTATTTGTATTTAAAGCCAAATCACGACAAATACTACGTACATAGGTTCCACTTGAGCATGAGACTTTAAAGCTATAATCTCCTAAATCTTCCATCGAATAAATTTCAATATCACTATAGACTTTAGGAACTTCAAGCCCCTCTCTTTGATAGTCCATTAATTTTTTACCATTCACTTTTTTATTAGAAGTCTTAGGCACCAATTGATGATTCTTTCCTACAAATTTTTGTAGTTCTTCTGAAAAAGAAAAATCCAAATTCACCTCTTTTTCAGCTTCTACTTCACCCCAAATATCATCGGTAGAAGTGCTTTTTCCAAATTCAATCTGTCCGATATATTCTTTATCGGTATCACTTAAAAACTGTAATAATTTACAAGATTTACCACAAAGAACAACTAAAACCCCGGTTGCGTTAGGATCTAATGTTCCTGTGTGCCCGAACTTTTTTTGTTTATATTTTTTTCGAAGCCAATTTACAACATCATGGCTTGTCATACCATACGGTTTATCAATAATTAAAATTCCATCCATAATTTCACCTTTTATATTTTACTTGTTTTTAAAGGTACTTGCAACTATGCACATTTGGTACTAAAAAGTCAAGACTTGTATTCTATTATGAAGTTCGTTATTATAAAAATGCCTAAGGACATTAATTTTTCCTACACTCGAGATAAGGGAAATCGGATGTTGAATTGTTGTGTTGAAGACCCGCTACGCGTGGGGATCCTAATGCTGTTCACAGATTACCCACCTGTACTTAACAGGGAAAGATCTCATGTTCTTGGGCTTTTAATATAGGTAAAAAGTATGAACGCAAAAGAAGAATTTATTCAAATCTATAAAGAAGATATTCATCGTGAAGGTGCGGATGCCTTTCTAGAATTTCTAGAAGGATCTCACTCTGATTTTTTTACGGCACCTGCAAGCACACGTTTTCATGGCAATATGGAAGGTGGTTTATGTGCACATAGTGTGCATGTATATCATTGCTTAAAAGATTATTTAGATAGACAAAGAGTAAAGGACGTTTATCAAATGAACTACAGTGATGAAACCATTGCATTAGTTGCCTTGTTACATGATGTATGTAAAATTGGTGTCTATAAAAAAGGAACCCGGAATAAAAAAATAAATGGTGAGTGGCAACAAGTGGATGTCTTTGAATTCGAAGACAACATCCCCTTTGGTCATGGAGAAAAAAGCGTCTATATGATTCAGCCATTCATGCGCATTAGTCGTGAAGAAGCTTTTGCGATTCGTTATCATATGGGATTTTCTGGAAGCGATCCAGTAAATAATGTAGGTAAAGCTTTTGAGTTATTCCCTTTAGCCTTTGCGCTAAGTACTGCCGATATGGAGGCTACATATTTTTTAGATGAACAAGTTTAACGACTTGTTTTTTTTGCGATAAGACACATTTAATAAATTAGGATATAAAGCTAAAATCAACACTCATACAACGT
>NZ_CATVYQ010000014.1:0-40764 GCF_958348295.1 uncultured Holdemanella sp. | reverse complement strand
AAAGATGAAACGTTACGTCGTATCCAAGTGGGTATTGATCGATTAAGTGAAATCGTAGAAGAGTAACACATACAAACGCTTAGAGAAATCTAGGCGTTTTTTTTGCATAGTAATGGCAAAAAAATTGTAAAAGAATCTTAGATTATGAATATTGTCGATAAAATTGATTCTAGAATAGAAAAATGCAATGTCTTACAAAAATCGTATATGATTTACCAAATTGTATTGCGATTAAGACAAAAGATCATTTTGTTGGAAAAGAAGTGTCTTATCATGATTGATTTGGATAAAATAAAACTCCCTTATGGGAGTTTTAGTCTATATAAGCTTTAATTCTTTAAAGGCGTGATATACACCATCATCATCTAGGGATGTAGTAATCATATCAGCTTTATCTTTGATTTCTTGTGGGGCATTTCCCATCGCAACACTTAAATAGGCTTTTTCAAACATAGGAAGATCATTAAAACCATCCCCAATCGCAATTGTATCTTTGATGTCAGCATTAAAGTATTTAACCACTGAATCTATTCCAGTTGCCTTGTTGATATGATAAGAAGTGATTTCGCCACTTTCTTTTCCAAGTGGGGCAAATGTTGCGGGAATTACATCATATTTATCAGATAGATCTTGTTGGATTTTTTTATATGGTGTTTTGCCATTATCAATGACAGACACTTTGTTATAGACTAAATCTAGAATGTTGTTGACAACTGTAATTTGACTTGTAAGAATTGTAAGGCCATGTTTGGCCTTTTCTTCTTCACTTTTTCCTACACATTGTTCTTCGACCATTTTTAACATGGTATCTTTTGTATATTGAGTAGCATAGATTCTGGTGCTAGATTCAAAATTAGCTGGAATGTTATTTGTGAGAAGATAGTTTGACAAATATTGACTTTCTTCTTTAGATAATGCGTTTTCTTCAATGATTTTGTGGTTACATTCAATCGTTGCACCACTACCGGCAATAATCGCATCATAATCTATTTTTAACATGGGACCAAAAATTTCAATGCGTTGTCTTCCTGTACACAAAATAATTTTATGACCATTCTTTTGTGCTTGGATGCAAGCTTTGATTGCACTCTCTGGTATGTATCCTTCGTGGTGAAATAGTGTGCCATCGGCATCTAAAAAAACAAGTTTCATTCTGCACCTCTTTCTTATTGGACGAAATGATATTTTTATTCTACAATAGAAAGGTAAAGATTTAAAGGGGAGGATATAATGGGTGATTATATTGTGATAGGCGTTGTAGGTGTATTCGTTATTTTGATGTCGGTTTTGCCAAAACCAGTCTATAATTTGATTACACGTGCATTCTCTATGCAAAAAAATGGAATTCGAAAAGTACGAAGATATCACACAACAACGGATTCAATAGCGAATTTGTTGATTGGAGTATCTATCATATTTTGTGTATTTTATTCATTTATTCCATTTTATTCCGTAGTATATACGATCTTTTTTGTTTTGAGCTATTTATGTCTGTTGGCACAGGTCAATCGAGTTACATCTAAAAAGAGCCAGCAAGTCGCAAGAACTTGTATTTTGCTGAATAACGCATTTGTAGGTATTTGTTTTTTAGGTGCACTCGGCTTTTTGAACGGTCATGCATCTGTTGCAGTTATCAATCAATTTATGCTTGATTTTCATGCGCATAAGGCATTTGATATTTTATACCTTCTACAAAATCGTACTTGGATGTATTGGCTATTCCAAAGTATGTTGTTTTTATTTCCACTATTTATTATGTGGTCACATTTTAAATACATGCGTCTAGAAAGCAGTGTAAAGGGTGTTTATTTTATAACATATATCATTAAAATGTTATTTTTAATGGGTATTGTATTATGTTTTTCTGTGGGAGCCTTTGATTTCTTAGATAAAGTATATCAAGTGGATGCCCTAAAGAAATTAGCATAGAGAAAGAAGGATTTTAAAAATGATTACAGAAAGAATTTCAAAATTACGTGAGAAAATGAAGGAAAATAATGTACAAGCTTACATTGTTCCTACAAGTGACTTCCATGAAACAGAATATGTTTGTGACTATTTCGCATGTCGTAAATATATGTCTGGATTTACAGGTAGTGCGGGAATTTTAGTTGTATTATTAGATAAAGCAGCACTATGGACAGATGGTCGTTACTTCATTCAGGCAGCAAATCAATTAAATGGAACAGGTATTGATTTGATGAAACAAGGTCAGCCTGGTGTACCTGAATTGGATGCGTATATTATTGAAAATCTAAAAGAAAATGATACAGTTGGATTTGATGGCCGTGTTATGAACACAAAGGATGCTTTGGCATATAAATCTGTGTTTGATCTAGCACGCTTGAATATGAATGTAAATCTAGACTTAGTTAATGATGTTTGGACAAATCGTCCTGAACTTCCTAGTACACCAACTTTCCATTATTCAGAAAAATTTTCTGGTGAATCAATGGAAAGTAAGTTAGGTCGTTTGCGCGCATATTTAAAAGAAACAAAAGTTGAATCTATCATCTTAACAAGTGTAGATCAGATTGCGTGGCTTTATAATTTAAGAGCACATGACATTCCTAATTTCCCAGTCGCATTGGCATATTCTATTGTTTCTTTGGATTCTGCATCTATTTATATGGATGCGAGTCGTTTAGATGAATTAAGTAAAAAAGAGTTTGAAAAGAACAATGTAAAAGTATGTGCATATAACGATATCTATGCAGAAAGTAAAGAATTAGAAAACACTGTTTTAATTGATCCATCAAGTGTGAATTATGCGATTGTATCAAATTTAAAGGCTAAAACAGTATTTAAGGAAAGTCCAATTATTTTATGGAAAGCTTTAAAGAATGATACAGAGTTAAAGTGTACAAAGTGGGCACACATTAAAGATGGTGTTGCCGTAACAAAATTCATGTATTGGTTAAAGAAGAACGCTGGTAAGATTGAAATGAGCGAAATGAGTATACAATCTAAATTACAAGTTCTTCGTAGTGAACAAGAAAACTATTTAGAAGATAGTTTTAATACGATTTGTGCTTATAAAGAACATGCAGCGATGATGCACTATTCTTCAAAGCCTGAAACAAATGTAGATGTCACAAATGAGGGTATGCTTCTAATTGATAGTGGTGGACAATATTTAGAGGGTACTACAGATATTACACGTACATTTGTCTTGGGTAAAATCAGTGAAGAGGAAAGGTATTGGTTTACAAAAGCTTTAAGAGGACACATTCGTCTATCTGATGCGCACTTCTTATTTGGATGTTCAGGATTAAACTTAGATATTCTTGCTCGCGGACCATTATGGGATCATGATATGGATTATCAATGTGGTACAGGACATGGTGTAGGACACTTATTGAATGTACATGAATCTCCAAATGGTTTTAGATGGAAAGTGTTGCCACACCGTAATGAAATGTGTGTATTAGATGAGGGTATGATTACTTCAAATGAACCAGGTGTGTATTGTGAAGGTAAGTTTGGTATTCGTCATGAAAATGAAATGGTTGTAGTTAAAGGAAATGTGAATAACTATGGACAGTTTATGCATTTTGAACCACTGACATTTGTACCATTTGATTTAGATGGTTTAGATGTAGATTTATTGACTAACGAAGAAAAGGCTTGGCTAAACAATTATCATAAAGAAGTATTTGAAAAAATCAGTCCATATTTGACAGCTGATGAATCAGAATGGTTGAAATCTGCTTGTAGATCTATTTAATGAAAGAAAGAATGATACCAGTAACATGTCCACATTGTGGGCATGTTTTTGAGATAAAAAGAGATACAGTTGTGATAGCACAAATGGACATAGTCGCAAAAAAACGCTTGAATGATGGATCCTATTTTATGCATCAATGTCAGAATTGTAAGTCTATGTTTTATTTATATTATCCATTTATTTATCGAGATCCTAAAAAAAAGTTTGATCTTGTGCTAACTGAACAGAAGCATATTGACAATTTGAGTGAAGATGAACAAGTTGTGTTGTGTCATAGTGTTTCACAATTTCTTTTGGCCTTTAAAATCTATGATCAAAGTTTAAATCCAAAAATGGTTTTAACGAAAAAGAATTTATTGGAAAATAAGTTAGGTCGAAGTATTAAATTTGATTATTTTGATGCGAAAAATCATTGTCTTTGGTTTGAAGACGTAGCTGTATCTTTATCAGAAAAAGAATGTAAAGAGATTCTTATTTTGTAGACTAAGTAAAATAGGGTATAATAGCAGATAGAAACGAGGTATTACATATGAATATTTTAATTGCGGGTGGTGCCGGATATATCGGTAGTCATATTTGTGTTGAATTATTAGAAAGTGGTCATGATGTTGTCGTAATCGATGATTTCTCAAATTCTAAACCAGAAGTATTGGATTCAATCTATAAGATTACAGGAAAACATGTTAAGTTTTATGAATTTAATGTATTAGATGAAGAAAAGACGGAAGCTGTATTTAAAGAAAATAAATTGGATGCGGTGATTCATTGTTGCGCATTTAAGGCGGTTGGTGAAAGTGTTCAAAAACCAATTGAGTATTATACAAATAACTTGATGACAACTTTAATTGTTGCCAAGATGATGAAGAAATATCATGTGCCAAGTATTGTATTTAGTTCAAGTGCGACTGTTTATGGAGATCCAGAAGTCGTTCCTTTAACAGAGGATTGTAAGCTAGGTGTTACGACAAATCCATATGGTGCAACTAAGGCTATGATGGAAAGAATCTTAACGGATGTGCAGTTTGCCAATCCAGAAATGAGTGTAACGTTACTTCGTTATTTCAATCCAATTGGAGCGCATGAATCGGGTTTGATTGGAGAAAATCCAAAGGGAATTCCAAATAACTTGATGCCTTATATTATGAAGGTGGCTACTGGTGAGCTTAGTGAACTTGGTGTATTTGGTGATGATTATGATACACCAGATGGAACAGGGGTTCGTGACTATATTCATGTAGTCGACTTGGCAAAGGGTCATGTACTAGCGATTGAAAAATACAATACGCCAGGTGTTCATATTTGTAACTTGGGAACAGGAAAAGGCTATAGTGTATTAGATATTGTACATGCTTTTGAAAGAGTAAATGGAATCAAGATTCCTTATGTCATCAAGCCTAGACGTCCTGGTGATATTGCGACTTGCTACGCAGATCCTACAAGAGCTAAGGAACAACTTGGTTGGGTAGCTGAAAAGAATCTAGATGATATGTGTAGAGACACATGGAATTTTGCGAAAAAGCAATTATTGTAGTGTGAGGTATTTATGGCAAAAATTATTTTAACGGGAGATCGTCCCACAGGAAAACTACATATTGGACATTATGTTGGGTCATTGAGAAATCGTGTCCTTTTACAAAATTCTGGGGAGTTCGATGAAATTTATATTATGATTGCGGATGCACAGGCGTTGACAGATAACTTTGATAATCCAGATAAGGTGCGTGAAAATATTTTAGAGGTTGCCTTAGATTATTTGGCTTGTGGTATTGATCCAAGTAAGACAACGATTTTCATTCAGTCTGAGATTTCTCAATTAACAGAATTGACTTTCTATTATATGAACCTAGTCTCAGTTAGTCGTCTTCAGAGAAATCCAACAGTAAAAGCAGAAATCAAAATGCGTGGATTTGATTCGAGTATTCCTGTTGGTTTCCAATGTTATCCAATTTCACAGGCAGCTGATATAACTGCATTTAAGGCAACGACAGTACCTGCAGGAGAAGATCAAATGCCAATGATTGAGCAGACTCAGGAAATCGTTCATAAATTCAATTCGATTTATGGTGAAACTTTGGTTGAACCAAAAATCTTATTGCCACAAAACTGTGCTTGTTTAAGACTTCCTGGTACAGATGGTAAGGCGAAGATGTCTAAATCATTAGGTAACTGTATTTATTTGTCAGATGATGCAGAAACAATTAAAAAGAAAGTTATGAGCATGTATACAGATCCAGATCATATCAAGGTAAGTGATCCTGGTAAGATTGAAGGAAACTGTGTATTTACATATTTAGATGCATTCTGCAAGCCAGAACATTTTGAAAAGTATTTACCAGAATATGAAAACTTGGATGCATTAAAAGCACACTATCAACGTGGTGGATTAGGAGATGTTAAAGTGAAACGTTTCTTGAATAGTGTTATGCAAGAAGAGTTGAGTCCAATTCGTGAAAGAAGACTGGAATGGGAAGCTAAACTTCCAGAAGTTGTAAAAATCTTAGAAGAAGGTACTAAAAAGGCTTACGCAACAGCTCAAAAGACGTTGGATGAAGTTAAATCAAGTATGAAAATCAATTATTTTAAAGATAATTCTTTGATTTAGGGGATAGATTATGGTAATTGTAGAAAAAGAAAATTTTATGGGTGGTACTGGTGTAGCACATTTTGAACATATCATGACTGCAGATGAAATGCATGGTATGAATCGTGTTTATGCCAAGGTTACTTTAAAAAAGGGATGTAGTGTTGGTTATCATGTGCATGATGGAGATGGAGAAGATTACTTTGTCCTTTCTGGAATAGCTACTTTGGATGATAATCATGAAAGAACGTTGTATTTAAAGCCAGGTGAACATTATTTTACACCGAGTGGCAAGGGTCATAGTATCGCAAATGAGCAGGATGAAGACCTTGTATTTATGGCTCTCATTATTTATAATAATGAACAAAAATTATAAACAGATTACTAATTTGTGCAAACATAATAAACAAAATTGATATATAATACTATTGGTTTTGTGAAAGCGTTTTCGCACATAAAACTGTTTCTCTCTATAATATTTCTGTGAGAAATAATCCGTCAATATATTCTCTTAAATCGCGACTTAGTAGAGGATGCTTGAAGAGCAGGATTGCGCCCTGCTCTTTTTAGTTAAAATTTTGTATTTTAACTAAAAAGTATAAAGACAAATCGTTATTATTTGACTATAATAGAAATGTATTAGGGCAATACATGAAACTTCCTTTCTATTTTAAAACTATGGGAATGCGACAAGATTTTGAGTCTTGTCGTTTTTTCATTATAATAGGAATGGAGGTTTTTTTTATGAAATATCCTAAGTTTTTAAATGTGAATAATAATACGATTGGCGTATGTGCTATGTCGAGTGGTGTAGGACATAAGCTAGATAGTTTTGATGAGTCTATAAAGTATATAAAAAGTCATGGTTTTAATGTGATTGAAACAAACAGTGTAAGAAATGATAGTGAACCTAGTTGTGATGCATTAACTCGTGTTACTGAATTGAACTCATTAGTTAATGATTCAAATGTAGATGCCATATGGCTAGCTGCGGGTGGTGATTTTCAATTTGAAACGTTGCCATATCTTGATTTTGATTTGATTGAAAAGAATCCAAAGTGGTATTTGGGTGCGAGTGATCCAACAAATTTATTATTTCCAATAACATGTAAGTGTGATTTGGCTACTTTATATGGATTTAATGCGGGTAGTTTTGATGAATTTGGAATCAATGAATATTCAGATTTATGTATTGAATTTTTAAAAGGGAAAAATAACGTTCTTCATTCAAGTTCACTACATCAGGATGTTGATTTTTATAATGATGGTGCACCCATACTTAATACAAACACAGAGTATGTAGGTAGTTGTGATGCAGAGGGTAGGCTTTTAGGAGGGTGTTTTGAGAGTATCAATGATATGGCAGGTACGCCCTATGATTTTGTAGAAGAATTTAATGAACGTTATAAATTGGATGGCATTATTTGGTTTTTTGATATTTTTTCAATGAATTCATGTGATGTATATCGTGCTTTATTGAAAATGAAATATATGGGTTATTTTAAATATACAAAGGCTATTTTAGTGGGTCGTGTATTATTTAAGAATGTTTCGGATTTGATTGGATATGAGCAGGCATTTAAAAAGGCTTTACCAGATATAGATGTTGTACTTAAGATGGACATTGGACATACCTATCCGCATATGTATGTGGTGAATGGTGCCATGGCTAAAGTTAAGGTTTATGATGGTTGTGGTAGTATTCACTATGAAATAAAAGAGTAACTTAACAATTTTTTAATATCTTATATTTTGAGAGTGACCTTCTTATAATGTGTGTTGTAAGAAGGTCATTTGTATGATGAACGATAATGTAAAAAAGTATTAGAGAATAGTATGTGGGATTTGGCTACTTGTTTGAATGGAAAGCCAAATGTTGTTTTAGTGGCATTTAAGAGTATTTCAAAATCCGATGTATTGTTGATTGGATAGGTATTCTTGGAAACAACGTTAAAAATCTTTTGGAAAATAATGGTGAGATTGCAATTAGTGCATATGATGCTTCTAGTTTAGAGGGATATTAAATTCAGGGCAAGGCAAAGTGTGTGACTGAAGGTGAAATTGTAGATATGTTTAAAGGTGCAGCAACAGCTAAGGGTGCATCGTATCATTGTAACAACGCCTGGTGCAGAAAATAAGAGTGTGTTGTAGGTACCTATTAAATTTAATAGGTACTTGAAGAATAAAAGAGTTCTTGTTTAATTTCTCTGGGTTATAACATGTATAAACCAAAATTAGAAAAGGATATTCGTTGTCCTTTGGAGTATGGATTGGATATATTTTAAAGGTAAGTGGAATTTTTGTATTATTTGTGTATTGGCCAACAAAAAGACTTTACGCTATACTCAGCTTCGTAAAGAAATGGTGAATATTACGGACGCGGTTCTTGTGCCGACATTAAAGCATTTGATTTCAAATGGTATTATTGAACGTAAATCATATGATGAGATTTTGCCTCGTACTGAATATGTTTTAATATCAAGAGCAGAGCCGGTCGTACCTATTTTGCAGGAGATTTGTTGATGGGCGCATGGATTTATCAATGAGGATGAATTGAGTTTATAAAATATTCAAGTGCAGTCATTTAAGCCATGCTTGTATTACCTGTGGGAATCTACTTGTTTTCTTTGTATGTATAGTAAGCACCAAATAAAAAGAAGGAAATCAATCCTTCTTTGAAATATAAAGTGTACAAGTAAAGTCTAGATTTTTAGATTGATCAATCAAATATTGGGGTTGTACTTTTGCACCCCAGCTATTGATTCCACCTACGCCCATTTGTTGTTTTGTGATTCTTAAATAGGTTGTTTGAGTTTGTGGCAGTTCAAATGTGTGGTTGGCATTATATAAGTGCATAAAAGAATATTTGCTGGCTTGACATTCCATGTTTTCACTTTTTAGGTTGAATCCAATTGTATTGTCAGATAGACAGCACCATTTGCATTCGACATGGTTTCCATGTTCTTGTGGTTTTAAGTATGGAATGTAGTTTGTATCTACATTTTCAGAATAGAAATCTGTTAATGCATGATTTCTATCGGCATATGTATCTTTTTCACCTTTACCGAAGTACGCAAAATTTTTGAATGATTCTTTTAGGGCAAACTCAATTCCAAATAGGGGAAGGGTTTGTCTTTTTGAATTTTTATCCATATGTAACTGGATTTGAATGCTTTGGTTTGAATAAACGGTATAAACAAGTTTACATTCTTCTTCAATCGACTCCAATTGAAGGGTATAGATCATTTGTGCACATTTAGAATTGCGTATCATTTTAAAATCAATAACATTTTGAAATAGGCTTGCATTTAGCCAGTTGGAGTAGGTTTGTTTGGCACCACGATCATTGTCGGTTAATGCTCTATAGAAGATAGGCTTTGGTGCTTGTTTAAGCGTTTCTTTATCATCAACTTTAATGGATACTAAACCTTTTCTTTTGTCAAATAAGTATTCTATATCCTTAAATTGGATGCCAATTGTACTGATTCCTTCTACTACAAACATTGGTTTTGATTCTGGTTCGTCTTGTTTGACTTCAAAAACTTGTTGGTCAAAGGATTGGATGCCAAATGGAGTTTTGTAGTAGATGGTTTTTGTATAATAGCCAGGCGTGTTGATTTGTTTAAATTGTACAGGCATTGTTTTTGTAGTGCCTGGTTCCACACTTGTTTTAAAGATGCCGGATTGAATGGCAAGTCCATTGCGTTTCAGTTCAAATATAAAGGTATCTTTACTTAGGTCATAGAATAAGTTCTTATTTTTGATTGTGATCGTATCATAATGGATTTCCATATCGACATAGCGATAGAGTTGTTTTAATTCTTGACTTTTGCCAGTCTCTTGGCGATTTGCAAGTAGAATACCATCTCCACAGAAATTTGAGTCGTTTGGATAATCATCAAAATCCTGTCCATAATAATATTGTCCATCTTTTTCAATGGCTTGATCGACATAGTCCCATACAAAGCCGCCTTGGTATTGTTCGTATTCATCTTCAAGGTTGGTATATTCTTCCATACCACCTAAACTGTTTCCCATCGCATGCATATATTCGCATAATAGAAATGGCTTGATTGGATGTGAGTCTAGATAGGCTTTCACATTTTCTGGTGAAGTATACATTCTAGATTCAATGTCTGAAGCATTTTCAAATGTACGATCTTGTGTAATGCCTTCATAGTGTACAAGTCTTGATGCATCTTGTTCTTTAAAGTAGTCGTGCAGAATCATAAAGTTAGATCCGCTTCCAGCTTCATTGCCTAAAGACCACATTAATATACATGCGTGGTTTTTATCTCTTTCATACATGCTTCTAGCACGATCCAATAGACAATCAGTCCATTCTGGTTTGTTTTGAGGAAGAATTTCATTGGCACCATGTGTTTCTAGATTCATTTCGTCAATGACATAAATTCCGTATTGATCACAAAGTTTATACCAATAGCTATTGTTTGGATAGTGTGATGTTCTTACGGCATTGATATTTAATGATTTTAACATATGGATATCTTCTTCCATTTGTTCAGATGTGATAGATCTTCCCGTTTTTGGGTTCCATTCATGACGGTTGATACCATGGAAGACGATGCGTTTTCCATTCAATTTCATAATGCCATATTCAAGGCTAAATTTACGAAAGCCAACTTGTTCTTGAATGGTCTCTAAGATTTCATTATTTGTATCGTAGAGTACAATTTCTAATTGATATAGATTTGGAAATTCACTACTCCAAAGAATTGTATTTTCAACAGGGATTTCAAAAGTATCTTGCATATTGGCATTCCATACAATGTTTCCTTGTGGATCATATAGCTTTGTTTGCAGCGTATGCGTTTCATTAGAAGTAAGCTTGCATGTACATGTTAGAATACTTTTCTTTGTGTCTAAATCAATATTTGTATCAATATGTAAATCTTGAATATGGATGTCTGGTTGTTTATAGATCATGACATCTCTAAAGATTCCGCTAAATCGCCACATATCTTGATCTTCTAGCCATGTGCCTGTACATTTTTGAAAAATCCGTACACATAGAGTGTTATCTTTTTCTTGAACGTATTTTGTGATGTCAAAGCGACTTGGTGTAAAGGAATCTTCGCTGTAGCCTAAAAAGATTCCGTTTAGCCAGACGTAGACATTACTTTCGACACCTTCAAAAGAAAGAATGAGTTTGTGGTTGATAAAGTCTTGTGGTAGATCAAAAGTTTTACGGTATTGATACACTTTATTTTTATCCATATCAATTTGTCCAGGCTTAACTACATCATGGCCATCCCATGGGTAAGTCACATCTGTATAGTGGGGATTATCGAATCCTTGAAGTTGAATGTGTCCTGGTACTTGGATATCGTTCCAGTTGGCATCATTAAATTCTGTGTTATAAAAGAATTTGAAGCATGAATCAAAGTTTTTAGATTGTTTAAATTTCCATGTTCCATTTAGAGAAAAAGAGCTTGGCTTTTTGTCTTTTCCCATTGTATATATATGATCACTGTATGCTTGTAGTCGATTGACTTGAAAGATACGAGAGTCTTTTAGCCAGTTTAAATCTGGTGTTCGCATGAATATCACTCCTTGTATTTGGGTATCTTTCATTATAGCAAACCGTCCTATTGAAAGGAAGTTGAAAATAAACTAAAATAGAAAATAAATTGGAGGTATAGTCATGTCAAACTTGTTGGGTTTAGTAATTTCAATAGCTTTAATTTATTTTGTGATTAAGTTTACTTTTAAGTGTATAAAATGGATTGGAATCTTATTGATTGTAGTCTTTGTATTTAAAATGATGGCATTGATTTTGTAGAATAATTTAGCTTTTCTTTTCATATAAAGATGTGACTTGGTGATTTAAAAGTATTAAAAAATAGTAAATAGTTAAGGGGCAGTTTCTGTTCCTTTATTTTTTCTAAAACAAGTTTAAATAGAGTTATTTTAACTATAAATTTTTTGAATAATATTTTAATGAATGTTATAATTCATAATATGAAAAATACGAAAAAAAGGAAATTGAAAATAGGAAATTTAATTATTGTTGGTGTGGGTGTTTGTTTGGTTGTCGGCATTATTATGATAATTTCTAAGTTTACAAAGACAGAAACAAATGAGCCGCATGAATATATTGCGACTGTAATGATTGATGCTGGGCATGGTGGATATGATGGTGGAACGATTGCGGTGGATGGTACTGCTGAAAAAGATTTAACGTTAGCTTATGCTTTAGAAACGGGTAAACAACTTGAAAAACTGAATCCAGATATTAAAGTTGTTTATACACGTACTAGTGATAAGGTTTCGTGGCCAGAAGATGAAGCAAAGGATTTAAGAGCAAGAGTTAAGATGGCTAAAGAAAAGAAAGCTGATTATTACTTCGCTTACCATATTAATTCAAATCTAGATCCTAGTTGTTCTGGTTATGTTTCTTATATTCGTAAAGATGATAAAGAAGGTAAGAAGATTACGGATTATATGTCAAAAAATTTATCTAGTTTAGAATGGACGTATGATCGTGGTACATTAACGACAGAATCATCTCCTTTGCATGTAGTGGATTCACAAAAAATACCATCTATTTTATTTGAAGTTGGTTTTGGTACAAATCCAAAAGAAATCAAGAAGATTGAGAATAAAAAAATTCAAAAGAAGATTTCGAAGGCTGTCGCGAAAGCTCTCAACAAACATATTACAAAAATGAATAAAAAATCAGAAGATGATGAAAATAAATAAGTGTTGACTGGAGGTAGAGATACCTCCTTTTTATATGGGCATATCCGTTTATGGATGTCTAAGAAAGGTACACAATAGGCAAGGGTGGTTATAATATGACATCCATTGTATATGGAGTACTTGGTTTAATTGGTGATGTGTTTTATCGTGAATTTATAAAATTGAATGGTTTTAGTACATATACTTCTTTATCGGTTGTACATACACATTATTTTATGTTGGGAATGATGTTTTCTTGATTCTAGCATTATTAGAGATGAATCTTCATTTCATGAATGATAGGACAAAAAGTTATGTATTCTTTTATCATTTGGGATTGAATTTAACAGTAATCATGTTAATGATTCGTGGTGTTATTCAAGTTGTATATTTGAATTCTTTAACTACAGCTTTAAATGTAGTAATAGCAGGAATTGCAGTTATTGGACACTTAATTTTAGGAATTTCGCTTATAATGATTTTGATTTCTATTAAAAACGCAATTATAAATATGGCGTATTGATTTTTGACATTATCGCATAATTTGTAAATAATGTTTTATATAAAGAAAATATTACATCTTAAGTTCAGCTTTTGTTGAACTTTTTTTGCTTCATACCTGACTATAGAGGTTGAATAGTAAAAAAATGGTGCAAACCTCTAAAGACGGGTCTTTGTTTTTAAGACGATAGCTTTGATTTTGTAAAAGAGTTGAACTTTTCTTTTTTTATAACCAAAATAATGAGAAATTATCATATATAGATTTGTTAACGTATGATGATTTATGGTCAAGTTCTAACTGAAAGCGCTTTTAATGATACTTTAAATCTAGTATAATGAAATTGGTTAGGAGGGCTTAATAATGAACAAATTAACAAAGCAGTTACTTTCATTAGGGTTGAGTGTTGTAACTGTGGTTGGTATGGTTTCACCGGTACTCGCAAATGATGGAGTGAATGTTTTAAAAGCTCAAAATTCTTCAACTCAAACAACTAAGGAAGGTACGAAAACAATTAAGTTACATGTTTTCAAGGATGGAAAAGAAGAACCGAATCCTATTGATGTGGAGGTGCCTGCAAATGCTGATTTTTTCGAAGTAATGAATATAATTGCGAATAATTATGTTCCTGCAGGATATGGCATTGATGGAAAAGGTGGCGCTTCAGGTCTTTATAATACTCCGGAAGATGAAAACGTATGGTATATGCATTTAGTGAATAAAAATGCTCCACAAGTTCAATTGAAGGATTACAAAGTTGAATATGTACTTAATGGATCTGATGAAGTGGTCGGAAATACTTTAATTAAATTAAGTGACTATTTAGATGCAGACATGGTAAGTAAAGATGTTGAGTTTGGTATTCCAACAAAATATAAGCTTGCGTATGAAAATGAAAAGCCATTGATTGAAAAAGATGGTAATGGTGGATATAGAGTTTATGTAGTCAAAAAGTCTACAGATGTTTTTGAAAATCATCATTTAAAAGTTGTTTATCAATATGAAACTAGGGAACCACAAAATTTTGAGTTGAAGCTAAATGAAACTGAAGATGCTTTTGGTTATATTGAAGATAATTATGTTCCAACTGGATATAAATCATTCACTTTAGGATATGAATTTGATAAAAATGGTGAAAAGCAATGGACTTTACAAGTTTATAAGCCAAAAACTGTTAGTTACAAAGTATATATCAATGATGCTACAGATGGAGTGATTCATACTGCAGAAGTTCCTGCATATGGTACAAAGAAAGATATTCAATATTGGTTAACTGGTGAGAATGACTATGTATTCTATACTTTTGATGATTTGATTGAAGAATCTTCTGATACATATGTAATGTATTTACATAGTAGTGATGCGCTTGTAGCTAAACCAGAAAAATATCCAACAGATACAACAGATTTATTAAAGAATAGTTTAGCTTTAGAGGTAAATAAAGATCTTAAGGCTAAATATGATGAGGCTGTTTCAAATGGTGCTACACCTACACTTGTTCCAGTTATGAAACGTGAGGGTGCTGTTTCTGATGCAGACAACAATCGTTTAAATAAATTTGCAAAAGAAAACGGATATGGTGCTGGAAATGTATTTACAATTGATGTTGCGTTGGTAAGTGATGGAGAAACTTTGGGTTATTTAACTCAGTTATCTGCACCATTGACTTTCAAAGTTGAAATTCCTAAGGAATTGAAAAAAGCAAATCGTAAATTCTATGTATTACGTTTACATGATGGTAAAGTTACTGCATTAGATTTAGCTGAAGATGGAACATTTACAACAGATCAATTCTCAAGTTATATGTTGGCATATAAAGATGTAGTTGTAACTAAGCCTTCAACAGGCACAACTACAACTGCACCTGCAACACAAACTAAGAAAGATTCTGTTTCTAAAAAGGATCCTAAAAAGAATAAGACTGTAAATACGGGTGTACAAACAGCTGGTACATTCTTTACTGGATTAATGGCTGTTTCTGTTGCTGGTTTTGGAATTGTAGAAGTATTAAAAAGAAGAAATAAATAATGATTCAATTTGGAGGTAGAGATACCTCCTTTTATATAACCTGTTAAGAGTATCATATTGCAATAATAGTTGTTAACGTATGATGATTTATGGTCAAGTTCTAACTGAAAACGCTTTTAGTGATACTTTAAATCTAGTACAATGAGGTTAGTTAGGAGGGTTTTAATAATGAACAAATTAACAAAGCAGTTATTATCACTGGGGTTGAGTGTTGTGACTGTGGCTGGTATGGTTTTACCAGTTTTTGCAGAAGAAGTTGATGAAACTTTGGAGAATTCAACTCCAATTGCAGAGGTTTCAAATGAAACCAATGTAAATGAGCGTGCTGCACTAAAAACAATTACAGTACAATTGGTAATTCATGAGAGAGGGCCATATATTTATTCAGATTGTGCCTACAAGGATGTGAGTGTAGAAATAGCTCAAGATGCAACTTATGATGAAATTGTAGAAGTAATCACAAAACAATGTTTTCCTGAAGGATATGTTGCGGTTATCGATGGTAAAGGTAGTGCATCGGGTGTTAAAATTTATCCTTTAAATGAAGAGAAAACGATTTATAAAGCAGAGTGTGTAAAGAAAGAAAATTCAGGTGATTTCGATTTTGAGCAAACAGATGTTTGTGAAGTAAACTTTATTTTTAATGGTAATGTAGTTGGTACAAGAATGGTTCTTGTGGATAAGGGAGCTGAAAAGGTTACAAATTCACAGATTAAAGAGATACCAACAAAATATAATTTACAATATCTTGGTTCTGATTATGAATATGAGATTATAAAAGATAATGCAAATCGGTATGTAGTCAATGTTCCTGTCACTGAAGATAAGGATAATATGAATTATGTTAGTCTTGAGTTACTACAAAAAAAGAATGGTAAATATGAAATTTATGATGCACCTTACTATTCAAAGGCTACAGAATTTGATTTGAATGGTGATGGTATGATCACTTGTCGAGAGTTTAAAACATTCTTTGAAAATCGATATAAAGATATCGAAGTACTATATAATGAATATGCGTTAGATTCTGCTGCATATGATTTTAGAAATTATAAAGCACCGATTTCAAAATATATTGAGATTTTTGTAGAACCAAAAGCAACTACAGAAAAACCTGAAACACCAACTGCACCAGTTACGCCTACTTTACCTGCAGATACAAATAAGTTGGTAAAGGATAGTTTAGATTTAGAGGCGAATAAGGAATTAAAGGCTAAATATGATGAAGCTATTCAAAATGGTGCGACACCAGAAATTTCTGTTGTTTCTAAAGATACTGCTCCAACAAATGATAAAAAGACTTTGGCTACTTTTGCCAAGAAACATGGTTTAACTGAAAGTAAGGCATTTACAATCGATGTTGTCTTAGTAAGTGATGGAGAAACTTTGGGTTATTTAACTCAGTTGTCTGAACCATTGACTTTCAAAGTTGAAATTCCTAAGGAATTGAAAAAAGCAAATCGTAAATTCTATGTATTACGTTTACATGATGGTAAAGTTACTGCATTAGATTTAGCTGAAGATGGAACATTTACAACAGATCAATTCTCAAGTTATATGTTGGCATATAAAGATGTAGTTGTAACTAAGCCTTCAACAGGCACAACTACAACTGCACCTGCAACACAAACTAAGAAAGATTCTGTTTCTAAAAAGGATCCTAAAAAGAATAAGACTGTAAATACGGGTGTACAAACAGCTGGTACATTCTTTACTGGATTAATGGCTGTTTCTGTTGCTGGTTTTGGAATTGTAGAAGTATTAAAAAGAAGAAATAAATAATGATTCAATTTGGAGGTAGAGATACCTCCTTTTTATTTGGGCATATCCGTTTATGGATGTCTAAGAAAGGTACACAATAGGCAAGGGTGGTGATAATATGAAGTGTTTAATGAATGCATCCATTGTATATGGAGTACTTGATTTAATTGGTGGTGTGTTTTATCGTGAATTTACAAAATTGAATAGTTTTACTGATTTTACAACATTGACGGTTGTTCATACACATTATTTGATGTTGGGAATGGTGCTTTTCTTGTTGTTGGTTCTTGTCGAAAAGAATTTTCATTTTGTAGCTACTAAAGTAAGTAAATATTTGTTGTTTTATTATATTGGATTGAATTTAACTGTAGTTATGTTAGTTGTCCGTGGTGTAGTATAAGTTCTTAGTTTAGGTGTTTCAAGTGCAGTTCTTTCTGGAATTGCAGGAATTGGATATTTAAATTTAGATGTTTCTATGATTTTAGTGTTGATTTCAATTGGAAATTGTATCAAGGATTAATTTTGACAATATCACATAATTCAATAAATATGCTTTATATAAAGAGAATATTACATCTTAAGTTCAGCTTTTGTTGAACTTTTTTTGTTTCATAGAAATGAGTATGGTATAATTCGATAAAGGGATTTTGTCCCTATATTTATAGGAGAGTGTATTTATGTATTCGAAATACGGTAAGCGAATGATCGATTTTGTTTTGAGTTTAGCTGGAATCATAATTTTATCTCCACTTTTAATTATATTAATGGTTTTAATTAAAGTGACTTCTCCAGGGCCAATCTTTTTTAAACAGAAGCGTGTGGGAATTCACAAATCTTATTTTAATATTTTAAAGTTTAGAACAATGCGTATTGATACGCCTAAAGATATGCCAACACATTTATTGGAAAATCCAGATCAATATATTACAAGTGTTGGTAAGTTTTTAAGAAAAACGTCTTTAGATGAGCTTCCACAGTTGTTTAATATATTTAAGGGGGAAATGGCAATTGTGGGTCCTAGACCTGCTTTATGGAATCAATATGATTTGATTGAATTAAGAGATGCATATGGTGCTAACGATGTCTTGCCTGGTCTTACGGGTTGGGCACAGGTCAATGGTCGTGATGAATTAGAGATTGATGTCAAGGCTAAATTGGATGGCGAGTATTGTAAAAATTTAAGCTTTTTATTTGATGTAAAATGTTTTTTAATGACAATTTTTTCGGTATTGAAACATGATGGAGTTGTCGAAGGGGGTACAGGAAGTATCCATAATAAAGATAATAACTAGGGGATAGTTAGAAGGTCTTTAATTCATTTATATTGGAGTGTAATTTATGGTAGTGGCATTGGTATATGCGTTTGATACATGTTTGGATCGTGTGCAATTATTGAAGAAGTACTATACTTCTAGGGGGTATGAAGTTAAAAGTGTTACTTCAAATTTTTCGCATAGAAAAAAAGCTGTGTATGATCCAAGTTCTGATGTAGTCATACCTGTGCGTGAATATCATCAAAATTTATCATTGGATCGAATTTTATCGCATAAACAGTTTGCGAAAGGGGCAAGAAAAGCTTTGCGTGATATTCAACCGGATTTAGTACATTGTATCATTCCGTGTAATTCACTTGTCAAAGAGATGTCAAAATATAAAAAAGAACATGGGGATGTAAAAATTATATATGACATTATTGACTTATGGCCTGAATCGATGCCGATTGAAAAATATAAGGATCTGTTGCCTTTTAAAATCTGGAAAAACACGCGCGATAAGTATTTAATAAGTGGAGATGTGATTTTTTGTGAATGTGATTTATTTAAGCAATATTTGCGTTGTGGTAAAGTTCTATATTGGTCTATAGATCGTGATTGTTTACCTATGAGTCCAGATTTAAAAGAGGATGAATTACAATTTTGTTACTTGGGTTCAATAAATAATATTATAGATATTTCAATGATTATTGCATTTTTAAGGGAATGTAGCATACTAAAGAAATGTGTATTGCATATAATTGGTAATGGTGAAAAGAAAGAACAGTTTATACAAGAAGTATTAGCTGTTGGTGTCAATGTCATAGATCATAAAGAGGTTTATGATCAAAGAGAAAAGCAGGAGATTTTTGATCAGTGTAATTATGGATTGAATGTGATGAAATCAAGTGTTTGTGTTGGTTTAACCATGAAGTCATTGGATTATATGTGTGCAGGTTTACCTATCATTAATACAATTCAGGGAGATACAAAGAATTTTTGTGAAGAATGGGATATAGGGTTTAACATAGATAGAGAAAATATAAAAGTAATAGCAAATCAAGTTTGTTTGGAGAGTATGGATGTGCAGCTTCAAAGAAGAAAGAATATTCAAACTCTATATAATTCTTATTTTACGAAGAAGCGTTTTTATGAAGTGTTAGATAAAGCTTTAGATTTATAAAAATGTGAGTATTCACATTTTTTTTGATTGGAGGTTGAGTTATATATGAATATATTGCATATTTCTCCGTATGTTCCTAGCTTGCATACAAATCATGCAGGAGGGGTTTGCATGGGAAAACAAGTAGAAGCATTAAAAAGAAAACATGATGTTTATGTCTTGTCTTTTATAACAATGCCTTTAGAAGAGAAAATAGTAAAGGAAGAATACAATACAGATAATAGTTATTTTGTCCGCATATCGAATATGGATCGATTAAGAGAGGGGTTATTACATCTAAATAAGCCTTTGATGTTTTCTGCTCGAACTTCAAAAGAGTTTAAACAACAGTTTCTAAAATTAATTGAAGAAAAGAAAATTGATGCGATTCATTGCGAATATACGGCAATGGCTCAATACATTTGGATTAAGAAAATGTATCCGAATATAATTTTTAATATAGTTGAACATGATGTGACAAGACAATCCTTTTATAGAAAGTCAATGGACTCAAAAGGGCTTAAACAATTATTTTGGAAATGGCAATTAAATTTAGCAACTAAATATGAAAAAGAGTATTGTCAAAAAGCCGATCATGTTATTGCGGTAAACTCAAAAGATCAACGATTGCTTCATGAATATTATGGATTGAATCAAGTTGAATTGATGAATCCATATTATGGTGTTGACTTTGATGAGATTTCAGATAAGGTTGTAAATAAAATTCAAAAATCAATTTGTTTTATTGGACAAATGGGAAGAGAAGAAAATCATTTGGCTGCCATGCGCCTTATTCATATTGTGAAATCATTAAATAGAGATGATATTCGCTTGACAATTATTGGAGCACATCCTAATGAGGAGTTACAAAAAGAAGAATGTGAGAATATCCATATTACTGGTTTTGTTGAGAATATTGAAGATGAAATTCTAAAGAATGAAATTGCCGTATTCCCATTAACATTGGGAGCAGGAATTAAGCTAAAAGTATTATTGGCATGTGGACTTGGGTTACCTGTTATCACAACTGATATTGGTGCTGAAGGTATTGATGAAGATGGAAACACGTTGATTCTTGCCAATACGGATGATCAAATCAAAAATGAAATTATAGAATTAATTGACGATTCAAATAAGATTGAATCTAAATCAATTGAGAGTAAAGATTTTGTAAAAAAATATTTTAGTTGGAATAAAACGGTCGAATTATTTGATCGACTATATGAGGTGAGAAAATGATAATCACAAAGACACCATTTAGAATGTCTTTCTTTGGTGGTGGTACAGATATGGAATCTTTCTTTAAAGAAAATGGTGGATCTGTATTATCTACTACTTTTGATAAATATTGTTATGTCAATGTTAGACATTTACCTAGATTTTTTGATTATTCGACTGAATTGAGTTATTCAAAAACAGAAAGAGTTACGAGTATTGATGCGATTGAACATCCTGCCATTCGCAATGCGATGAAGATGTTAGATATGCATGAAATTCGTTTGACATATGAAGCGGATTTGCCAGCTAGAAGTGGATTGGGTACTTCAAGTTCTTTTGCGGTAGGAATGTTAAATGCTTTTTATGCATTAAAAGGTAAATATGCATCAAAAAAACAATTGGCAGATGAAGCTATTTACCTAGAAAGAGTATTATGTGATGAAGCAGGTGGCTGGCAAGATCAAATTGCGGCAAGTTTTGGTGGCTTTAATCGCATTGATTTTAATGCGGATGGTTATTCTGTGCATCCTATTATTATTTCACCTGAAAGAAAGAAAAGATTAAATGATAATTTAATGATGTTTTTTACTGGTTTTACACGTTTTTCAAGTGACATTCAAAAGGCAAATCATTTAGATGACGAAAGCAAGACTAAGCAGTTAAAAGAAATGCTGACTTTGGTGGATGAAGCAGAAAGTATATTGACGGATCAATCAAAGGACTTAGATGATTTTGGTAGATTGTTAGATGTAACTTGGAAATTAAAGAGACAAACAGGAAAATCTGTTTCAACAAATAATATCGATAATTTATACGATAAAGGTATTACAGCCGGAGCACTAGGAGGAAAATTGCTTGGAGCTGGTGGCGGCGGATTTTTAGTTTTCTATGTACAACCAGAAAAACAGATGCTTGTAAAAGAAGCCATGAAAGATTTATTGTATATTCCTTTTAAATTTGAAGATGGTGGTACCCAAGTTATATATTATGGACCAGAAGATTATTCACCTTTGGAGGACAAATGATGAAAGTTGTTATAATGGCAGGAGGGAAAGGGACTCGCATTTCAAGCGTTGCATCCGATATTCCAAAACCAATGATTTTAATTGAAGGTAAACCTGTGCTTGAACATGAAATTGAATGTTTAAGAAAACAAGGTTTTACAGATATCATTTTAACTGTATCTCATTTAGGGAATATTATTATGGATTACTTTCAAGATGGATCTAAGTTTGGTGTTCATATAGATTACTATTTTGAAAAAGAACCATTAGGGAATGCAGGAGCTTTATTTCAAATCAAAGATAAATTATCAGATGACTTTTTATTATTAAATGCAGATGCGATGTTTGATGTAGATTTCAATCGTTTTGTTGCATTTCATAAGAGTCATAAAGCTTTGGTAAGTTTATTTACACATCCTAATAATCATCCTTATGATAGTGGTTTGATTATTTCAAATTCGAAACATCAAGTAGAAAAGTGGTTAGCCAAAGAAGATGAAAGACCTGATTATTATCAGAACCGTGTAAATGCTGGTTTACATGTAATCAACAAAGAAATATTAAATCAAGTAATTGAAACTAAGAAGGTTGATTTGGATAGACAACTATTAAAACCATTGGCAGGAACAGGACAGATGTATTGTTATGATAGTCCTGAATATGTTAGAGATATGGGAACACCCGAAAGATATTATGCGGTATGTGAAGATTTTAAAGAAGGTCGAGTTCAATCTAAAAATTTATCAAATAAACAGAAAGCCATATTTTTAGATCGTGATGGCACAATCAACAAATATGTTGGCTTTTTAAGAGATATGGATCAATTTGAATTATTACCAAATGTATCAAAAGCTATTAAGAAAATTAATGATTCAGGCTACTTAGCTATTGTCGTGACAAATCAGCCTGTCATCGCAAGAGGAGAAGTAACTTTTGATGAACTAAAAAATATTCATAATAAAATGGAAACGTTATTAGGAAATGATGGAGCTTATCTAGATGGAATCTATTATTGTCCGCATCATCCGCATAAAGGGTATGAGGGTGAAATTCCTGAACTGAAAATTGATTGTGAATGTAGAAAGCCAAAACCAGGTATGTTACTTCAGGCATCAAAAGATTTTAACATAGATGTAAAGGAATCTTGGATGATAGGAGATAGTGATAGTGACATTCTTGCTGGTGAAAATGCAGGATGTAAAACAGCACGAGTAACAGATGAAGAATCATTATATGATATTGTAGAAAGGATATTGTAGGCATGTTAGAAGATAAATTAAAAAAACATATAGATTTATTAATAAAGCGATATCCTATGTTGGAAAGCTGTAAAGCTGATATTATTTCTGGTTACTTGATGTTGGAAGATTGTTATGCACATGGTGGAAAATTGTTAATAGCAGGTAACGGTGGTTCTGCAGCTGATGCAGAGCATATTGCAGGTGAATTAATGAAACGTTTTAAAACTCCACGTCCTGTACCTAATGAATTAAAAGAAAAATTAATTAAAATTGATTCTGTTCGAGGAGAAAATTTATCAAAAAATCTTGAAAGACCTTTAATGGCCATTCCATTAGTTGCACATGAAGCACTTACAACAGCTTATATCAATGATGTAGATGGTTTGGGTGTGTTTGCTCAACAATTATATGGTTTTGGTAAAAAAGGAGATGTTTTTTTAGGTATATCTACTTCAGGAAATAGTCAAAATATTATGAGTGCTACTGTAGTAGCTAGAGCTTTAGGTATTAAAGTATTAGGGTTAACTGGAGCCTTAGGTGGTGAGTTAAGTAGTGTTTCTGATGTATGTGTAAAAGTACCTGAAACAGAAACATATATGATTCAAGAATTACATCTTCCAATTTATCATTGTTGGTGTTTAATGTTAGAAGATCATTTCTTTGGAGAAAATCAATGATTGGGTGTGTTGTTTTAAATTATAATGACGCAAAAACTACGGTTGAATTTGTTCAAAGAGTAAAAAATATGGATTCTATTGATTTGATAGTGGTTATTGACAATTGTTCTACAGACGATTCATATATTCAATTGAAAATTTTAGAGTCAAATAAAGTCCATGTTATAAAGTCTGAAAAGAATGGTGGATATGGATATGGTAACAATGTTGGAATTGACTATTTAAAAGATAAAGTGGACTATATAATGGTAGCAAATCCGGATGTGATTTTCGAAGAACATGTTGTTTCTAACTTAGTATCTTCATTTGATAAAGATACAGCAATTGTGGCTCCTTTAACTTTGCAGCCTGATGGAAAAAGACAGCAGCCTGAAGCTTGGAAAGTTCCCGTAATCAAAGATTATTTCTTGTTTTCTTCAAAAATTTTAAATAAAAAATTACGTCCTATGTGGTATCCTAAGGAATATTTAAGTCACGGTATTGTTGAGGTTGATTGTGTTCAAGGCTGTTTCTTTATGATAAGAACTGATATTCTTCCTGAAACATTATATGACGAAAATATATTCTTATTTTTTGAAGAATCATGTTTAGGTAAATACTTTAAAGATAACGGGTTAAAAACGAAATTATTGATTGATACTACATATATTCATAATCATTCAGCAAGCATTAATAAATCTTTTCAATCAGAAGTAAAAAAAAGAAAGATCACTTTAGATAGTTTTTATGTATATTTTAAAGATTATTATGATTTAAGTCCGTTTTTATTATGGATTATGAGAGTGTATAAAAAAATCATTTATATTGAAAACTATATTATTTTAAAGACTTTATATAATTAGGTGGTGAAATTATGATTTCTGTCGCAATGACTACATTTAATGGAGAAAAATACATTGAAAAACAAATAGAATCGATATTAAATCAGAGTTTATCGGTTGATGAAATCATAATTTGTGATGATGGTTCAACGGATAATACGATTGAGCTTATGAAAAAGTACAATGTTCAAATCATTCAAAATAAGACGAATTTGGGATATAAGTTAAATTTCAAAAAAGCAATGGAAAAATGTAAGGGTGACTACATTTTTTTATGTGATCAAGATGATATATGGAAAAAAGATAAAGTTAAAGAAATGATGTCTATTATGGAAAAGAATAGAAATATTCATGTTTTAGCAAGTTCATTTGAATATATAGATGAAAATGATACTTTGATTATTTCTAAAAATAAAAAAGGATATTCAAATCATAATCTTTATAATAAAGAGGTAAAACAAGATGATGTTGTGCAAGTAAAAACGGATGAATTTATTTATGGAAATTATTTTCAGGGTTGTGCACTTGCCATTGATAAGAAAACAAAAGATTTTTTTGTGCATCATTTTGATGAAAGAATTCCACATGATTGGATCATTAGTCTATATGGATCATTGGATGGTGGCATGTATTTTTTGAATAAACCACTCTTTGAATATCGTATTCATAGTCAAAATTCGATTGGTGTTTCTACATTAAATCAAGATGCATCTACACATGTAAAGCGAGCTTACCAATTTGAAGAAAGATATCAAAAAGCAAGAGATGCATTATATGTTTTGGATATTTTAAAAATAAATTGTAGGGATTATTATTTGCGTAATAAGGTTGATTATTTAAAAATTGAATCATTTATGAATAATCATATTGAATATCTAAGAAATAAAAAACTGTTAAAATTATTCTTTCAAAATAAATATGCTTATTATAGAAAATTAAAAACAATGCGTGGAAGAATTATGGACTTGGTTTATTGTTTAAAATAATGAGTGTGTATATAACGCTTTTTTCTTATGAGTGTTGTGTTAGGCATGTAGTATAATATTGTTTACATTATGCAAGTGTGTTAAAATGAATTGAATTGAGGTGTTGAAATGGATTCACAAAATGCGATTGAAGTACGAAATATGTATAAACAATTTAAGGTTGATTATGATAAAGCTCATACTTTAAAAGATAAATTATTGTTTTGGAAAACGAGTCATGTTGAAATTCATGAAGTTTTAAAGAATATTAATATGGATATTAAAAAAGGTGAAACAGTAGCATTGATTGGTACAAATGGTTCTGGAAAATCTACTTTATTAAAATTAATGACGAAGATTATTTTCCCTAATAAAGGTACTGTTGAAACAAATGGAAAATTAACTTCTTTATTAGAATTAGGTGCAGGTTTTCACCAAGATTTTACGGGAAGAGAAAACATTTATTTTAATGCTTCTATTTTTGGCTTAACAAGAAAAGAAATTGATGAACGAATTCAAGATATCATTGATTTTAGTGAACTAGGCGAATTTATTGATCATCCTGTTCGTACTTATTCTTCAGGTATGTACATGCGATTGGCTTTTTCTGTTGCGATTAATGTAGATGCTGAAATCTTGTTGATTGATGAAATTTTAGCTGTAGGAGATCAGCACTTCCAAGAAAAGTGTTATCGCAAATTAAAAGAATTGAAAGAATCGGATAAGACTATTGTGATTGTTACACATAGTTTAGATGTTGTAAAAGATTTATGTGATCGAGCAGTTTGGATTTATAAAGGAGAGCTTCGTTTAGATGGTGATCCAATATATGTCATTGATGAGTATTTAAAACAAGTAGCGATTGATCATAAAGAAGAGAAAAAGAAGGCTATTGCTCAAGGAAAGCATAAATTTAAAGGTGCAGTATTTATTGATAAGCCTAAAGATTTTACAAAAGTAAATAGAAAAGACGAAAAATTGGTTTGTATGGGATGGCAGCTTTCTGATCATGATGATGCAGTATTAAAAATAACTTTAGATGATAATCCAATTGATTCAGTTGTTAGAGTAAGACGTCAAGATGTATTTGATGCTTATCAAGAAGTCTATGCAGGCGATATGGATCCTGAAACAATCGGATGGAAGACAACGATAGATTTAACAAAACTTGATTTAGGAAATCATAAGTTAATGGTACAATGTTTAGAACCTGACGGGAATGTGTTGGCTGAAAAATGCATTCAGTTTATTTTAGGTTAGAGGTGAAAAGATGCATATATTTAAAGATATTTATGATTATCGTGAATTATTAAAAACCAATGTGAAAAAAGATATTCGAGGAAAATATAAAGGCTCTTTTCTAGGTATTCTTTGGTCATTTATTAACCCTTTATTACAAGTGGTTGTGTATTGGATTGTATTTCCATATTTGATGCGAGGAGCAGGTGGAGATAACTATTTAGTATATTTGATTACAGGTTTGATTCCTTGGACATTCTTTTTAACAACTGTAAGCACAGGAACGACTTCGATTAAGGCGAATGCGGGAATTATTAAAAAGGTGTATTTTCCTAGAGAAATCTTATTGATTTCGCAAGTCTTAAGTGGATTAGTCAATTTCTTTATTTCTTGTATCATTATATTTATTTTCTGTTTCGCATTTGGGTATGGAATTTCTATTCAAATTCTAATGCTTCCTGTAGTTGCATTGATTCAATCAATTTTGATTTTAGGTATTATTTTATTGTTAAGTTCATTAAATGCCTATATTCAAGACTTAGAGTATATTGTATCCTTTTTACTAACCATGGGAATGTATGCCACTCCTGTTATCTATGATTTATCTTTATTAGATGGAGCTGGTGTTTTAGGTCAAATCATTCGTATGAATCCATTGACGATTTTAGTTACTTCCTACCGTGATATTTTTATGTATCATGTATGGCCGCCATTAAAACCATTAGGTGCTGTTGCCTTATTGGCTTTTGTTATTTTAGTGATTGGCTATGCAGTTTTCAAAAAATTAGAAAAAGGATTTGCAGAAGAATTATAAGAAAGGTATTTTTTAAATACCTTTTTTTTGGAGGTAATTATGATTTCAGTAGTTATGGCAACATATAATGGAGAACGTTTTATTAGAGAACAACTCCTATCTATTTTTAATCAAACAATGTCAGTAGATGAAATTATTATTTGTGATGATAATTCGAGGGATAATACTGTTCAGATCATTAAGGATATTCAAAAAGAATATAAAAATATCGATATTCGACTTATTCAAAACGATAATAATTTAGGTTATAAATTGAATTTTAAAAAGGCACTTTCATTTTGTGATGCAGATTTTATTTTCTTGTGCGATCAAGATGATATTTGGTTAGAGAATAAAGTTGAAGTAATGATGCAAATAATGAATGTAAATAAAAATATTAAAGTATTGGCGAGTACATATGACTTAATTAATGAAAATGATAATCCCATACATATAGATATTAATCCTAGGTTTTCAAATAAAAACATGTATAAATGCAAAGTGAAACCCAATGCTTTAGTAAGGGTGCCGTTTGAAAGATTAATTGTAGAAAATAGTTTTCAAGGATGTGCCCTATGTATTTGTAAAGAAGTGAATGAAAAATTTCAAAGATGTTTTTCTGTTGATTTCCACCATGATTGGTTGATTAATTTATTAGCAAGTGAACAGAACGGTATGTATTTTTTAAATGTTCCTTTATTTCATTACCGTATACATAGTAAAAATACGATTGGTTTAAAAGGAAATGTGACTTTGAAAGGTATGGATCATTTAGTAAGCACAAATACGGTGGATGCTAGAACAAATACGGCAAAAAATTGTATTCAGACATTGAATGAATTAGAAAAATTAGATAATGAGTTAAGTTTAAACTATCCTACTTATACGAATTATAGAGAATTTTTTAATAAGCATATCTTGTATATAGAAAATGGAAAAGTTATTCAATTGATAATTCAAAATTTTAATTCATACTATAAGTATTTTAAAACAACTAAGGGAAGGCTGATGGATATTATAGTTACTTTTAAAGTGTTTATAAACAAATAGATTAGGCACATTGTCATTGTTTGTGTTATGATAAAAGTGTTTTGTGGAGGCAATATGGAAAAGAATTTTTTTTATACTATAGATAGAGTTATATATAAGGATCTTGATTATGCAAAATATATAGAGGTAATTGGTTGGTGTTATTCAAAAGAAGATAAGCCTGTTACATATTCAGCTAAATTGAATAATCAAAATGTATCTATAGATGTAGCTAAAGTGCATCGTCAAGATGTATACAAAGATAGAAAAGTAGACTTAAAATCAGATATAGTTGGCTTTCGAATTAAAGTTGATTGTACAGATGTAGATGTTGATTCATTTGAATTGAATGTAAAAGATGAATTGAATAAAGAGCAATTATTGTTAGTGAATAAGAAAAAAATTCAAAAAGTTAGAAATACAGAAGAAATTGAATTTAATCTTGATAGTATAGCGAAAGATTTTAATAAAGGTATAATTACTGTTCAAGGATGGGTATACTCAGAAAATGGAAAGCCCGTAAGTATTGATATTTTGGATGAAAATGAAAATTCTATTGAATACAAAATACGTTCTTTCGCAAGAACAGATTTGGTACAATATCATTTAGTAAAACCCGATAATAAAAATTGTGGTTTTCAAATTAGATTTGAAGGAGATCCTGAAAAGAAATTTTATCTTCGATTTAAATCTGAGAATGATTCACAAAAAGCAACAATTGATGAAAGTAGCAATACTACTCGAGGATTGATTAAATCTTATGTTAAGCATTTGAATAAAAGAAGTATACACAATGCCATAGATTATTTACGTAAAAATGGTGTTAAAAAATTTATTCAACGATTTAAACAGGGCGTAAATGTAGATGAATATCAAAATTGGTTCTTGAAACAAAGAGTTACAGCTGAAGAACTGGCAAAACAAGCTAAAGTACAATTTGAATATTCACCTAAAATTAGTATAGCGGTTGCTACGTTTAATACTAAAGAAGAGTATTTAAAAGAAATGATAGATACAGTTGTACATCAAAGTTATTCAAATTGGGAGCTTTGTATTGCGGATGGAAGTACTACAGATGATGTGGAAAAATATATTAAAGCACATTATGCGAATTATGGTGATAAAATCAAATTCAAAAGATTAGATCAAAACTATGGTATTTCAGGTAATACAAATAAGGCTATGGAAATGGCAGATGGTGATTATCTAGCAGTATATGATCATGATGATGTTTTGGAATTAGATTGTTTTTATGAGGTTGTGAAAGCTTTACAAGACTTTAGATATGAAACACTTTATACAGATGAAGATAAATTAAATGACCAATATAAAGTGTTTATTGAGCCAAATCTAAAGCCTGATTACAGTGAAGATTTGATGCGATCACATAACTATATTACTCATATCTTCTTTGTGAATCGTCGTATTTATGAACAAGTTGGTGGTTATAGAAGTGAATATGATGGTAGCCAGGATTATGACTATATTTTTAGATGTATTGAAAAAGCAAATGGAGTTTATCATATTCCACGCGTTTTATATCACTGGCGCATGCATCCTCAATCAACCGCAATGGATCCAGAAAGTAAATTGTATTGTTATACGGCGGGTCAAAAAGCCATTGAATCCCATTATGAACGTATTGGATTAAAGGGAGCTAAAGTTGAATTGTTGCCAAAACCATATTATGGTTTTTATCATACGATTTATAGTACAGAGCCAAATCCTTTAGTTTCAATTTTGATTCCTAACTATAATCAAAAAGATACTTTAAAAACTTGTATTGATTCTTTATACAATGTTAATTCATATAAGAATTTTGAAATTGTGATTGTTGAAAACAATAGTACTGAAAAAGATATCTTTGAATATTATGAACAATTAAAACAAGAACATGATAATGTTACTATCGTTACATATGAAGGTTCCTTTAATTATTCTAAAATCAACAATTTTGGCGTGCAATATACAAAAGGTGACTATGTGTTATTTTTAAATAATGATACGGAAGTTATTGAATCAACTGCAATTGCAGAGATGTTAGGATGTTGTATGCGTAAAGAAGTAGGTGCTGTAGGTGCTAAGTTACTGTATGAAGACGATACGATTCAACATGCTGGAGTTGTAGTTGGATTTAATGGATATGCAGCACATGTGTTTAATGGAATCGATAGAGATGATCCAGGTTTCTTGATGAGACCACGAGTTAATTGTAATTATTCTGCATGTACAGCGGCATGTTTGATGGTGAAAAAGAGTGTGTTTGAAGAAGTGAATGGATTTGATGAGCAGTTCGTAGTTGCATGTAACGACATTGATTTATGCTTAAAAATTCGTGATAAGGATTATTTAATTGTATATAATGCATTTGCTTTATGGCATCATTATGAATCTAAATCTAGAGGGTATGAAGATACACCAGAAAAACAAGCTCGTTTCGAATCAGAGGTAAAAAAATTTCAAGCCAAATGGCCAGAAATTTTAAAAAAGGGAGATCCATATTACAATAAAAATTGGAACTTGAAATCGGCTCCATTTACACTCGATTAAAAGAGTGTGTATTTTAAATACAGATATACCAGGACCATTAATTTGGTCCTTTTTTAAAAAATTGAAAAAATGATTAAGATAAATTATAATGGTTAAGGATTTAGGAGTAGATAGATATGAAAACTTTAGTTGTTATACCTGCGTATAATGAAGCTTTAAATATTGAAAAAACGGTACATGATCTAGAAGTGAACGCACCAGAAGTGGATTATGTCGTTGTAAATGATGGTTCCAAAGACAATACTTTGGAAGTGTTAAAAAAGAATGATTTCAACTATATAGATGGGTTTTGTAATTTAGGATTGTTCGGGGCTGTTCAAACTGGATTTAAATTGGCAATAAAAGAAAATTATGATATTGTCATTCAATTTGATGGAGATGGTCAACATTCAGCTAAATATATTGCACCATTAGTTAAAGAAATAGAAAAAGGAAATAATATTGTGATTGGATCTCGTTTTGTGGATGAGAAAAAAACCTTTACAGCACGTATGATGGGTAGTCGATTAATTGCCGGAGCCATTAAACTAATGACGGGCAAAACGATTACGGATCCAACAAGTGGATTTAGAGCGTATGATAGAGCATGTATTAAGGATTATGCTAGTGAAATGAATAATCCTCCAGAACCAGATACATTGGTTTATATGTTGAGAAAACAAAGAAAAATAAAAGAAATTCAAGTTCAAATGAGTGATCGAGAATTTGGGGAATCTTATTTAAATTTAGTAAATACAATTAAGTATATGAGTCGTATGATGGTATCAATATTTTTAATACAACCATTTAGAAAGGTAAAATAATTATGGAATTACAATATTTTTTTATCGTTGCAAGTGTTATCACTTTTCTATTCGTTATAAAGAAAATACAGAAACATGGTTTAGATATTGATGATGCAATCGTTTGGATTTTATGGGCAATTTTATTATTGATTATCAGCATTTTTCCTCAAATTCCCATTTGGATTTCAAATGAACTTGGATTTATGTCTCCAAGTAACTTCATTTTTTGTTTATTTATTTTCTTTTTATACATTATGTTATTTAATCAAAATGCACAAATTTCTAAATTAAAAGAAAAGCAAAAAGAATTAATACAAAAACTTAGTATTAATGAATATAAAGAGCGTCATAAGGGTGATAGATAATGTGGGATTATATTAGTGGATTATTGTTTTTAATTTGGATGATTGCATTATCTTATTTATTTGGTTTTTCTATTCGTAAAGAGCATAATTTTTCAACTAACTTAATTACTGGATATATTGGCTATTCGTTTATTATTGGACTTGGACTAATGGTGATTGAATTATTTGATGTGCCTTGGATGTTTGCGTTAATTTACTTCTTTTTGACAATAATTTTTATTTTATTTTATATAATATATTCTATTAAAAAGAATAAATTAAAGATAACAAAAGAAGATATAAAGAATTTATTTCAAGAAAACTATTTTTTATTCATAATAGTTCTCATTTTAATGTTTATATCGGTTATAAGCTTTAGCGTGTATTGGTTGAATAATCATTTAGATGATGGATATTACTTAAGTAAAATTGTGAAAATGCCTTACTTAGACACTCCTTATTCTTATGATTACCCAGTGAATTGTTATGCAAAATCAATGTTGTCGTATAGGATTAATACATGGGAATTGGAATCTTCAATATACGTATATCTTCTAAAAATTAATGTATTTGTATATTGTCGTTTATTTCTTAATTTTTTTAATTATTTGTTATTTTGCTCAACAATTTCTTTGTTTACAACCAAAATTTATAAAAAATTAAATCTATCAAATGACAGATTTAAATTTATACAATATATACCTATTGTCATTATATTTTTTGCCACAAATATGAATACTGTTTATCAAATCGGATTTATGCATTTAATAGATCATTGGCAATTTGTAACAGCCATGTATTTTGGTTCTTCAATTCCTAGAACAATGGGAATTTTATGGATTATGATGACATTTGTTGAGAATGACAAGATTACGATAAAAGATATTTTTAAGCTCTTTATGATTTCAGTTGTGTTAATGTCTAAGTCTAGTATTGCATTACCCATTATAGTATTAACGAGTGTCACATTATACTTCATTATTAATTTTAATAAGGAGCGAAAAGTAATATTTTTGTTAATTCCGTTATTAATATATGTAGTTGTTGGTATAATTTTACCAAATAATTTAGGTATTCAATCGGAAATTTATTCTTTGTTAACTCAAAATGTAAAAACATTGCCGTTCCTTGTATCTTTGGTGGTACTTGTAATATCGTTTACATTTAGAAATTCTTTTGTAAATAGAATTAATTTTACCTTAATTTTTATTTTCGCATTAATGATGATTCCTGAAATTAATGATGTTTTTGAAAATTTCTCCATTTATAATTTTGTTTCAAATCGCATGTTTACAACATTAATGTACACATTCTATATTGTGGCGTTTTCGTATGTAGCATATTTCTTTATGTCTCATGTTCATAGAAATATTTTGAAACCAGTATTTTTGATTTTGACATGTATCATTACAGGAAGTTCAATCTTAACTTATACAGGAAGAAATATGACTATTAAAAATTCGTTGATTGTAATTGCACAGAATAAAAAAATGGTTCCGAATTCAACGCTTGAATTAGGTAAAGTTTTAGATGAAATTTCACTAGAAAAAGGGACTCTGCGTATTTTAGCTCCAGAATTTGTTTTCGCAAACGGGGTTCCGCATCCATTAGCAACAATTTTGACAACAGTTTCGAGTGATACAATATCATACTCAGCCATTCCACGATATTATGTTGATAGTGATGAAGAAATTGCGTCATATAAATATGAATATCAAGAATTGTTTCACACTTTTAATGACACTAAATCAGATGATGATTTTAATAATTGTATAAAATTTATTAATAAGTATGGAATTAATAGTTTTATATTATTTGGCGATACAAGCAAGCATGATTCATATGGAGATTTTAAAAAAGTACAAACGATTATTGATCAAAATGCAGGTGTCTATTATTCAATCTATGTCAAGGGTTAGTTATAATGAATTACTACAAAACAGGACAATTTGCACGACTTGCGAATGTCAGCGAAAGAACAATACGATATTATGACAAAATAGGGTTATTAAAACCCTCTTTTGTTATGGAAAATGGATATCGTCAATATAGTGATTTGGATTTATTGAAGTTACAGAAGATTTTATCATTAAAACATTTGGGTTTTAGTATTGAAGAAATCTTTCCGATGGTTATGGACAATACCAATCTTAAAGAGAGCTTTGAATTGCAGATTGATTTGATTGAGGATAAAATCAGTCATCTACAATCTTTAAAAGATGCTTTAAAAAAAGCGAGTCAATCTTCAGATCTTTCTTGGAATATGATTTTATCTTTAGTTCAATTGTCGAATGAAGAAACGAATATTATTGAGCAATATAAGAATGCGAAGAACTTAAATGATCGTATTTCTTTACATGAAAAGTATTCGACTAATTCACAGGGATGGTTTAATTGGTTGTTTGAAAAGATTGATTTTTCTAAAGTAAATCGATTATTAGAACTTGGTTGTGGCAATGGTAAGTTGTGGCAAGAAAATACGATTGATTTAAGAAATCGAGAAATCTTTTTATCGGATATTAGTGAAGGTATGGTGGAAGAGGTTCGTAATAAATTAGGTTCGGATTTTAACTGTATTGTAGCAGATGCTGAAAAGATACCTTTTAAAGATGCTTATTTTGATTCTATTATTGCCAATCATGTACTGTTTTATTTGAATGATTTAAATTTGGGATTAAAAGAAATATTAAGAGTTTTAAAGCCGAATGGAATATTATATTGCAGTACATATGCAAAAGAGCATATGAAGGAAATAACAGACATCGTACAAAATTTTGATGCAAGTGTGAATCTTTCAAATCATAGGTTATATGATGTGTTTGGATTAGAGAATGGTGAATCTATATTGTGCGCATATTTTAAATCGGTTAAAAGATATGATTATCGAGATACATTGGAAATCACAGAATCAAAACCTTTAATTGATTATATTATGTCTTGTCATGGTAATCAAAATGAAATATTGGGTCCAAGACTCACTGATTTTAAAGAATATATTGATGAATTGTTAAAGAAGAATGGTAAAATAGTAGTAACAAAACATGCTGGATTGTTTATTGGTTATAGAGGATAAAAAAATGAAAAAGAGATTATTTGTTTTCGAGTCTAATCCCGATTTTGCGGATAATTCACGAGGCTTTTGGGAGTATTTAAAAGATAATAACAACATAGATACGTTTTGGTGTGTTCGAAACGAAAAAATGTATCAAAGAATGAAAGAAAATGGTATACAATGTGCTTTATTTGGTACAGATATAGCAAATGAGATGATAGATAAAGCAGATTGTTTTATTACTTCATCCTTTGAATTTGCTTATCACAAGAAAAAGAATCAAATACATGTATCTGCATGGCACGGTTTCCCACTTAAATTAATTGGGTATTTTGACACAGCTAGTTCAAATATGGATTTTCTAAATTTAAAAGTAATTACGGCTCAAAGTGATATTATTACAGCTACTTCTAGAACTTGTCAGTTAAATATGAGCGGAATGCTATCGGTGGATCCAAATAAAGTGAAAATAACAGGTTTTCCTAGAAATGATTTGATAGGTATAGAAAATGGAAGAGAAAACTTAAAAAAGTTAATAGATGTGCATCCAGATAGTCGTTTTATCTTTTATTTACCTACTATGAGAAAGGGATTGAAAGATGAAGGAAAACAGTTTGAAGAAAATATTTTTAATTATAGTGACTATGATGTAAAAGAATTAGATGCTTTTTTGAAAAAAAATAATGCTTATATAGTTTCTAAATTTCACTTTGCTGATCAAGAATATTTTCAAAAAAATGATTTTAAAATTCCTAAACGAATGATACTTTTAGACACGGAATCATTAAATGAACAATTAATGACGATTTATCATATTATGAATGCATTTGATGTTTTGGTAACAGATTATTCTTCAGTCTATGTAGATTACTTGTTGTTGAATCGACCAATTATATTTTCTTGCCCTGATATAGAAGAATATAAAAAGGATCGTGGTTTTGTTGTAGAAGATCCATCTTTGTTGATGCCTGGAAAAATGGTTCAAAGTCAGGCTTCTTTAATTGAATCATTAGAACAAATCTTTCATGGAGAAGATATATATAAAGAAAAAAGAAAAAGTATGTTAGGATACTTCCATAAATATCTTGATAGCTTATCTTCTCAAAGATTATTAGATGAAATAAATTTTAAATTGAATGATAACTCTTATGATTTTGATAAAAAATTAGGGGTAGCATATTTTCCAGGAAATTCAAGTTTATATGATTATAGTATGGAGTTGAATACAGAAATATATCTTGATAAAGGTAAAGGATTAAATGAAGATGACAAGCTCTATATAAATAAAAATATAATAGAGAATGGTGAACGTCTTGTCTATGAATTATCGCAACTAGACGACGTTCAATACATTCGTTTTGATCCAGATGTTAATGGGCATTGGATATTGAAAGATATAGAAATTCGATGTAAAGATGAACTACTGTCATTCAACATATTTAACGGTATTCAAAATAATAATATGGTATATTTCTTAGGATTTGATCCACAGATTCATATTGATCTTAAAGATACTAATGTTGATAATTTGAAAATCTCTTTTAACATCATTGATACATATCAATCCAATGAATTTGTTACTTATTTGTTGAATGAATTGCATCAAGAAAATATAAAATTAAAAAATGAATTAGAATCAATCAAAAATAGCCGTTCTTATAAGGCAACCCAAAAGATGAAAAAAATAATAAAGAGATAAAACACTTGACTCTAACGTTACGTTAGGGTTTATTTTATATGTGTGATATTATAAATATAATTATGGAGGAACAATGTTATGAAAGGTATTATTTTAGCTGGTGGTAGTGGTACTCGTTTATATCCTTTGACTAAGGTTACAAGTAAGCAATTGCTTCCTATTTATGACAAGCCAATGATTTATTATCCAATGTCTATTTTAATGCAGGCAGGTATTCGTGAAATCTTAATTATTTCAACTCCAGATGATACACCTCGTTTTCAAGAATTATTAGGGGATGGTCATCAATTTGGGATTGAACTTTCTTATAAGGTTCAACCAAGTCCTGATGGTTTAGCACAAGCATTTATCTTGGGTGAAGAGTTTATTGGAAATGATAGTTGCGCAATGATCTTGGGTGATAATATTTTCCATGGTCATGGTTTGACGAAACGTCTTCGTGCGGCTGCTGAAAATAAAGTGGGAGCTACCGTATTTGGTTATTATGTAGAAGATCCTGAACGTTTTGGTGTGGTTGAATTTGATTCTCAAGGTAAGGCTATTAGTTTAGAAGAAAAGCCAGCTTGTCCTAAATCAAATTATGCCGTAACAGGACTTTATTTCTATGATAATAAAGTGGTTGAGTATGCGAAAAATTTAAAGCCAAGTGCTCGTGGGGAACTTGAAATTACAGATTTGAACCGTATCTATTTAGAGAATGGTGAATTGAATGTCACATTACTTGGTGATGGATTTACTTGGTTAGATACGGGTACACATGAGTCTCTAGTGGATGCTACAAACTTTGTGAAGACAATCGAAGAGCATCAACATCGTAAGATTGCATGTCTTGAAGAAATTGCCTACGACAATGGATGGATTGGTGATGATGAATTGGCTTCTACGTATGAAATTTATAAGAAAAACCAATATGGTGCTTATTTAAAGAAGATCATGGATCGTAAGTATATTAAGTAATGGGGGTATTAGAATGAAGGTAACTGAAACAAAGATTCCTGGTGTATTGATTATTGATACAGATGTATTTGGGGATCATAGAGGGTATTTTACAGAAACGTATTCAAAGCCTAAATATGAAAAATTAGGTGTTACTGTTGATTTTGTGCAGGACAATATGTCTTTTAGTGCACAGAAGGGTACGCTTCGTGGTTTGCATTGGCAAAATCCGCCTTATGCACAAAGTAAATTGGTTTCTTGTACAAAAGGAACTGTAATTGATGTTGCAGTCGATATTCGCAAAGGTAGTCCTACATTTGGTCAATGGGTAAGTGTAGAGCTTAGTGAAGAAAATCATAGACAATTCTTTATTCCACAAGGATTTGCGCATGGATTCTTAACTCTAACAGATAATGTTGAGTTTAGATATAAAGTAGATAATGTCTATAATAAAGAATCAGAAGGTGGAATGCGTTATGATGATCCAACTTGTAATGTAGATTGGGGATCATTATTAAATGGTATTGAGCCTGTCTTGAGTGAAAAAGATCAGGTTGGACCTACTTTAGAAGAGTCAAACAATCAATTTGTATATGAAGGAGAATAAAAATATGAAAATTTTAGTAACTGGTGGTGCTGGTTTCATTGGTGGAAACTTTGTACATTATATGGTCAATAAATATCCTGAGGATATGATTGTTAACTTAGATAAGTTGACTTATGCAGGTAACTTAGAAACTTGTAAACCTGTTGAAGATAAACCAAATTATAAATTCATTAAAGGTGATATTGCAGATCGTGAATTCATCATGGATTTATTTGAAAAAGAAAAGTTTGATGTTGTTGTTAACTTTGCGGCTGAAAGTCATGTTGACCGTAGTATTGAAGATCCTGAAATCTTCGTTAAGACAAATGTAATGGGAACAACTACATTATTAGATGCTTGTGTTAAATATGGTATTCAAAGATATCACCAAGTTTCTACTGATGAAGTATATGGTGATCTTCCTTTAGATCGTCCTGATTTGTTCTTTACTGAAAACACTCCACTTCACACTTCAAGTCCATATTCAAGTGCGAAGGCAAGTGCAGACTTATTCGTACTTGCATATCATAGAACTTATGGTTTACCAGTAACGATTAGTCGTTGTTCAAATAACTATGGTCCTTATCATTTCCCAGAAAAATTAATTCCATTAATTATTTCTCGTGCTTTAAATGATGAAACAATTCCAGTATATGGAACTGGTGAAAATGTTCGTGACTGGTTACATGTATATGATCACTGTGTAGCCATCGATTTAATTGTTCGTAAAGGACGTGTTGGTGAAGTTTATAATGTAGGTGGACATAACGAAAGAACAAACTTAGAAGTTGTAAAGACCGTCTTACATGCATTAAACAAACCAGAAAGTTTAATTACGTATGTAACAGATCGTAAAGGTCATGACATGCGTTATGCGATTGATCCAACGAAGTTAGAAACAGAACTTGGATGGAAACCAAAATATACATTTGATACAGGTATTCCAATGACAATCCAATGGTATTTAGACAACAAGGAATGGTGGGAAAACATCATTAGTGGTGAATACCAAAACTATTTTGAAAAGATGTATGTAGAAAAAGGAAGAGCTAAGGAATAATCTTAGCTTTTCTTACTAAATAGGAGGATGAATAAATGAAGGTTTTTGTGACAGGTGTGGCTGGTCAATTAGGTCATGATGTTATGAATGAATTGGCTTTAAGAGGTTATACTGGAATTGGTACAGACTTAGCTGAAAGTTATAGTGGAATCCAAGATGGAAGTTATGTAACAACAGCTGAATATGTGTCCTTAGATATCACAAACAAGGATGCAGTAATGGAAACAATTAAAACTGTAAATCCAGATGTAGTCGTACATTGTGCTGCATGGACAGCAGTTGATTTAGCGGAAGATGAAGACAAACAAGATAAGGTTAAAGCTATTAATGTGGATGGTACACAAAATATTGCGGATGCTTGTAAAGAAGTAGATGCCAAAATGGTCTATATTTCTACCGATTATGTATTTGATGGTCAGGGAACAGATCCTTGGACTCCAGACTGCAAAGATTATAAGCCATTAAATGTATATGGACAAACTAAACTTGGTGGTGAATTAGCTGTTTCAAATACTTTATCTAAGTATTTCATTGTTCGTATTGCGTGGGTATTTGGCAAGAATGGAAATAACTTCATTAAGACAATGTTAAATGTAGGAAAGAAATTTGATACAATAAAAGTAGTAAATGATCAAATTGGTACACCAACTTATACTTATGATTTAGCACGTTTATTAGTCGACATGATTGAAACGGATAAATATGGTTATTATCATGCGACAAATGAGGGTGGATATATTAGTTGGTATGATTTTGCGTGTGAAATCTTTAAACAAGCAGGTTATACAAACACTGTAATTCCAGTAACAACAGCCGAGTATGGTTTATCGAAAGCAGCTCGTCCTTTTAATTCTCGTTTGGATAAATCAAAACTTGTAGAAAATGGGTTTAATCCATTACCAACTTGGCAGGATGCTTTAGAAAGATATTTAAAAGAAATAGAATTTTAATGAACTAAGGAGCTGTAACGGATAAAGAAGTTTCAGCTTAATAAAAAAGGACCGAATATTCAAGATTTAAAAATCTGAATATCGGTCTTTTTTGGTATAATA
>NZ_CATVYQ010000013.1:0-41321 GCF_958348295.1 uncultured Holdemanella sp. | reverse complement strand
TCAACTATTCATTTAAAAATTCAATTGTAGTTATACATTTTTTACAAAGTTAAGGAAATAATCTTAAATCACGAAATTTTGAAGATTATTTCATGCGTAATCACTAGAAGTTGATTAAGAAATTGACTTTTTTTTTTTCTTGACTATACTATTCATGGAATTAAATATCGAATATATATTTATACTATGTGTATTATATATAAATGATATAGGAGATGATCTTATGAACAACCATATGGACATTCCATGGCATGAATATACGAATAAAGATTCAAAAGTTAAGATTGAAAATGCAAGTCTTACAGAAAAATCATCCGTTATAGGAAGAATTGGATTGATGCTTCTAGCCTGTGGTACAGGTGCCTGGCGCGTTAGAAGTTCAATGAACACCATTGCCAGTGAACTAAATATTACATGTATTGCCGACATTGGACTGACAAATATTTCCTACACATGCATTGATGGAATTAAGTCCCATGCCCAATCCTTGTCTTTACATAATACAAGTGTCAATACATCTAAACTTGCTCGTATGGAAGACTTTGTCTATCACTTTAAAGACGAATGTAAAACATGTACATGCAATGAGATTCACAATCAATTAGACCAAATCGAAAGCATTCACTCTAGCTACTCCCCCATTATTCTAGGATTAGCTGCAGCTCTTGCCTGTAGCTGTTTTACCTTTCTACTTGGAGGAGGCCCCATTGAAATGCTTTGTGCCTTTGTTGGTGCAGGACTTGGCAATACACTTCGAATGAAACTGATCAAACACAACTACACCCTATTTTTAAATGTTGCTGCCAGTGTTTCCTTAGCCTGCCTTGCCTATGCCTTATTATTTAATTTTTTAGAAACTTGTTTTGGCATAGCCACACAACATGAAGCTGGATACATCTGTTCTATGCTTTTCATCATTCCAGGCTTTCCTTTCATTACAAGCGGTATTGACTTAGCTAAATTAGATCTTCGTTCTGGTCTTGAAAGACTTGCCTATGCCATCATCATTATTTTAGCTGCAACACTAACCGCATGGATCTGTGCTTTAGTCTTACATCTTCAACCTGTAGACTTTGTGAAACTACACATTTCAACATCCACCAAATTACTATTAAGATTATTAACAAGTTTTGGAGGCGTATTCGGATTCTCCATCATGTTTAACAGCTCTAAAAAAATAGCCGCAAGTGCCGGATGCATTGGAGCCATCGCAAACACATTACGACTAACACTTGTCGATTTATCTTTACCCGCTGCAGCTGCAGCCTTTATTGGCGCATTAACAGCCGGACTACTTGCCTCTATGATTAAAGGAAATACAGGATATCCTAGAATTGCCATAACCGTACCATCCATTGTGATTATGGTCCCAGGTTTATACATGTATCGAGCTATCTATAATCTCGAGCTTGCATCTACCATGTCAATTGGAGCTAACTGGTTCATTCAATCTTTATTGATCGTTTTGGCCCTTCCAATGGGACTTATATTTGCCCGTATCTTAACCGATCCCTCATTTCGATATTGCACATAAAAATGCTGAACTTAATCGTTCAGCATTTTTTGTATACATTCATATAAGATACTATTTGAAACTTCAATATTCTTCTCTAAATTATGTTCAAAATGTGTAAATGGTAAAAATACACCTACACAATACTTTCCTTTAAAATCCCCACAATAGAAGAATGCATTATACAACAAATCTTCTAGCTTCATCATAGAATCCCACAAGTTTGAATAGATCTGTGCATCACTTAACTTTTCATGAACCTCTTCAGGCATTTCTTGAACAACTAGAATACCTAAATGTGATTCATTTTTAATTGTTTTAATCGACATATCCTCTTTAAAACTATGCTGTTCTAAAAAACCATACGCTAAGTATCGATTTTTTTCTACAAGCTTTTTAAACATATGCTTCTTTAAATCTGGAATATGAATATCACTTTCTATAATATTTCCATTTTCATCACTTAAAAGAATTGGATTCTCTTTTCCTTTATCATTAAATCGTAATGGAATTAAAAATGCGTTTCTTAATAAGTCAAACATACTATTGCCACATACAGCCATTAAAAATGCCGATAGATCTTTGTTTTTATATGCAGTAAATAGTGCATTAGTAAATACTTGTTTATCTACAAGTACCCTCTCTTCTTCTACACCTGAATCCTCATCACAGGCAACACCTTCATAAAAGGCATCCATTAATCGTTTACAAGCTCTAGGATCCTTGGCAATCTTATCAAATAAAGCCTCTGCCTTTTCTTCCCTTGGAAAAATTGTTGGCATACTTATCACTTCTTTTCTAGTCCTTTGGGCAAACAGATACAAGAAGTCTTCCTTTAACACACCTTTTGTATCTGTTTTGATGGCTTGCCTACTCAGACTAAAAGTATTATACTAACACCTATAAAATATGTGAAATGTATATTTTAAATATGCATTATATAAAAATTATATGGAGGTTATACAATGACACTAGACTATTACCGCATCTTTTATTATGTAGCTAAATATAAAATTATGTAGCTAAATATAAAAGCTTTTCAAAAGCTGCTAAAATCCTACACAACAACCAGCCTAACATTTCAAGAACCATGAACAACATAGAAAGTGAATTTGGATGTAAGCTTTTAGTACGCTCCCATTCAGGAATTACTCTAACACCTGAAGGTGAACAACTCTATGAACATGTTGCGATAGCGATTGAACAACTTTATCAAGGAGAAAGTGAAATTCTTTCAAATAAAACCTTAGAACATGGACACATCTCAATTGGCGTTAGTGAAACGGCTCTAAATATCTTTTTATTATCCAAGCTTGAACATTTCCACAAAGCCTATCCCCACGTTAAAATCAAATTATCCAACCACTCCTCTATTCAAGCTGTTGACGCCTTAGAAAAAGGAATTGTCGATATTGCCGTAGTCACAAGTCCGATAAACATCAAAAAGCCATTACATACTACTTCACTCTACTGCTTTGAAGAAATATTAATTGGTGGAAAAGAATATGAAAGCTTAAGCAATGAAATTCTAGACATCCAACAAATCTCGCATTATCCATTTATTACCTTAGGCAAAAACACAAGTACATATACCTATTATTCAAACTTGTTCTTAAATCAAAAAATCCCTTTTCATACCGATTTAGAAGTGGCTACTGCCGATCAAATATTTCCATTAGTCAAGCATAACCTAGGCATTGGATTCTATCCAAAAGAATTGATTTCAAAAGATTCTGATATTTTTGAAATTCAAACAAATATTAAAAATCCTGAACGAGAAATTCTTCTTGTCCAGGATGCAAGTCGAGCAACCAATATTGCCACACAAAAATTCATTGATACGCTTTCTTTATAATTCAAAGTTTACTAAAGTCCTACTCATTATTTTAATTTATGCAAATAATTCAGGGGGACTTTTTTTGTTAACCAGACTCCATTTACAGATCTATAAAACTCATACCCATCCTCATGCATTTGTTTTGAGTTAATCTGAAAAATCACTACTTTTCCATGCCTTGCACCAACTATTTTTGCAGTATCCATATCGTTTGATAAATGAACATATAATCTAGACATTGGAAGCAAACCCTCCTGTTCAATAGAATTCACATACTTTTCTGCAGTTCCATGCCAAAGAATATCAGGTGGAGTGACTTTTTTTAGTTCTACATCTACTGAAATCGAATGCCCCTGATTTGCCCTAATTAATGTTTTATCATCATTAAACGAATATCTTTGTTTATTATCAGTAGAAACAATTTCTTCCAAATCATCTTTAGAGAAACTATATTGCACGTTAATTCCTTTTATAAGTTTTTCAACATTAGCCCAACCATGTTCATCCAATTCAATTCCAATTGTTTCAGGTTTATGCCTCAATATTAACGCTATATATTTACTAATTTCAGTTTTATTTTTCATACAATTACTCCATCTTCCCTTAGTCTAACACAACCTCGGCATTGGATTCTATCCAAAAAATTCTGATATTTTTGAAATTCACATAAATATTAAAAATCCTGAACGAGAAATTCTTCTTGTCCAGGATGCAAGTCGAGCAACCAATATTACCACACAAATATTAATTAATACTCTTTCTTTATAATTCAAAATTTACCAAATATGCATCACATGCTGCATCACTAAACTTACAATCGTGATTCCACACCAACATGTTGCACCAACCGCAATTGGCTTTCCACCCGTTTTGATCAACTGAATTACATTGCTGTTAAGTCCAATGGCTGCCATAGCCATAATGATCAAAAACTTAGATAATTCTTTAAGTGGTGCAAATACACTAGAGTCTACTCCTAAATTTACACATACGGTTGTAAAGATTGCTGCCAAAATAAAATAAAGTATAAACATTGGAAAGGCACGTTTCAAACTAAAGTTTGATGCTTGTCTTTCTTTTTTTGCACGAACAAAAGATAGTCCAAGTGTAATTGGAATAATCGCAAGAGTACGAGTCAACTTTACTGTTACTGCCTTATTTAATGTGGCACTACCAAGACCCCACATACTATCCCAAGTAGAAGCTGCAGCCGTTACACTTGATGTATCATTAATGGCTGTTCCTGCAAAAATACCAAAGGCATCGCCATGCATTGTATCAAAGCCAAGTGCTTTTCCTAACATTGGAAAGAAAATAGCGGCTAATACATTAAAGAAAAAGATAACTGCGATAGATTGGGCAATCTCATCATCATCCGCATCAATCACAGGTGCCGTTGCCGCAATGGCAGAACCCCCACAAATCGAAGAACCAACACCAACAAGAATCGACGTATTTGAAGGCACTTTCAAAACTTTCTTCATGATCCACGCAAGCACTAAGGATGTAGTAATTGTACAAAGAATAATTGGTAAAGATTGTTTACCCGTTTCAAAAATAACACCTAAATTCATTCCAAATCCAAGTAATACAACAGCCGTCTGTAAAACTATCTTAGAAGTCCATTTAATACCAGCTTCTGCTTTTCCTTTATCATTCCAAAACATCGCGATAATCATTCCTGCAAGAATCGCAATGACAGCCCCACCAATGACTGGAAACATCTTTCCAATGATCCATGATGGAATCGCAATTAAAAGACAAACCAAAATGCCTTTTCCATATTTATTTACAAAATTCATTTAAAATTCCCTCCATGCGAAGAATTGTATCACTATACAACAATAAGGTAAAATTATATAATTCTATTGAACAATAATTATTTCTTATCAATAGAGGTACCTATGCTAGATTATCGAACAAAGACATTTCTTACTGTATGTAAGACTTTAAATTTTACAACAGCCGCCAAACAATTAAATATCACACAACCTGCCGTATCGCAACACATCCATTTCTTAGAAAAACAATACAATACCACATTATTTGCATACAAAAATAAAGAGTTATCACTAACTCCTTCTGGTAAAATACTATATAAGCATCTATTAGCCATGAAAAATAATGAACAAGCCATAATGAATGAAATCAACAATATCACATCCTACATTGAAACTCTCTCCATTGGTGTAACTATGACCATTGGTGAATATGCGATTATTGATAAATTGGCAAACTTTATTATTCATCACCCAGAAATCAATATTCACCTTCATTATGGCAACACATCTAAACTGCTCGAATTACTTGATCAAGGTCAAATCAGTATGGCTATTGTCGAAGGAAATTATCCAAAAGAAAACTATTCTCACATAAAATATAGCACAGAAGACTATATTGCCGTCTGTGCTACATCCCATCAATTTAATAAAGAACCTCATACCATTCATGATCTAATATCTGAACATCTTTTAGTGCGTGAAAAAGGTTCTGGAACAAGAAATATTCTTGAACAAAGCCTAATTGCCCATGGTCTACATATTTCAAATTTCACACATTATACACAAGTTGAAAATATGCATACCATCATGAATCTATTGAAAAAAGATTGTGGAATTTCTTTCCTATATAAGATAGCTGTAGAAAAAGAATTAAAATCAAAAGAACTCAAAGAAATTAGTTTAGGCGATTTTAAACTACAACATGACTTTGACATCATCTGGCAAAAAGAAAGTATCTATGCCAATAAATATCTATCAATCAGTGAAGAATTTATTTAACTTCCTTTAAAATTTCTTCAGCAGTGACTCCAAATAGCTTAGCTAAAGCCATTAGATTCGTTGTACTTGGATCCGATGCACCACTTTCCCATTTTGATACAGCCTGTCTTGAAACACCTAAAGACTCTGCCACAAATTCTTGAGTCATTTTGCGTTGCGTACGATATCTTTTAATCACTTCTCCAAGTGACTTTGCACTCTCTGCTTTCTCTTTTCTAACAGGTTCAGATTTAATATATTTCTTTAACGCCCTAACAACCAACACAAATAAGTATATAAATGCGACACCAACTACAAAATACATCAACAAAAAAATATAAGCTATAAATACAGTTGCCTTCATAATACATATTTTCTCCTTTTCACCATCATTATACGGTAATTCATTGCGGTTGCTCTACCAACTATTTGTCAACTTTACACTGCCATCACATAGATTTGACAAGGATTATTTTCATCCCACAACGAATTCAGGACTTCAAATTCTTTAAATCCAAGTGAAATATAAAATCGATTTGTACAATCATAATCTTCATACATTCCCATCTTCACCGTTTTTACCTGAATAAACGAATACCCACTTTCCTTTACACTTTCCTTTGCGTATTCAAATAGTGCTCTTCCAATTCCTTTACGATGATATTCTTTTAACACACCCATTACAGCAAGTTCAATTGTATCTTTACCCGTTTGTTTAAGATACAAAAATCCAACAACCTTATCTTTTTCCATAGCACAAAAGAAATCTTTTCCTACACTATCAAGAATATATTCTTCTCTTGCTTCTACAATTCCAAACCACTCAGGCAATGCTTCTAAAATAGCTCTTGTAATTTTCTTTTTTTCTTTATCATTTATAACTTTAATAATCTTCATATTCATACTTCCTTTACTATTGGCTAAAAATTAAATCTAGTTTATATACACTTTCTCGCAAAGCCATGATAACCTTGATCAAACAATTCCTTTAGTCTTGTATATCCACCTAATATCCACTCTTTAGCTAAGTAGATCTTTCCAACATACTTTTCCCAACACAACAAATCAAAAATCATATGGTGTCTTCCATTCAAATCTTTAAGTACAAACGCATCATTGGGTTCTTTGCAACCTACAACTAAATCCAAAACAATATCATCTAATTCATTGGGCCAATCCTTAAACAAAGTATCCCAAATCCTTTTGTTTGTAAGAACAAAATCCTTCACATGATGTATGATTTCATCTTTTATCTTAGAAACGATTTCTGCTTTATCTTTTTCAGGCTCTTGAAATATATTTCTATCGGCCTGCCTATAAATGAATAAAGATGAGTATTTACTAATATCTTCCCCATTTAAATAAACATCCACGATTTCGGTATTTATAATCATACTCTATTCTCCTTCATATAGAAAAACACTACAAGTGTAGTGCTATTATTTCTCATATTTATCTTTCTTACAAAAGCTTTTAAAAGGACATCTTTCACATTCTGGATTTCTTGAATGACAAAGATAGCGACCAAAAAATATAAAGTCATGATGACCTTGATTCCATCTTGAACGATCGATTTTTCGTTTTAGTTTTTCCTCAACCTTTTCAACCGAATCATTATATTTGGCTAAACCCAAACGCTTACTGACACGATTGACATGGGTATCTACCGCAAAGCTAGGAATATCGAAAGCTACACTACGAACGACATTCGCTGTCTTTCTTCCAACACCTGCTAAAGACATTAAATCCTTATATGTGTAAGGTACTTGTCCATGATATCTTTCAACTAAATCTTTACTTAGATTTGAAATGGAGCGAGCCTTATTACGATACAAACCAATTCTTTTAATGTATGGCTCTAATTCAGAAACTGTAGCCTCTGCCATCTTTTCTGCCGTAGGATACGCCTTGAATAATGCAGGCGTTACTTTATTCACCATCGCATCCGTTGTTTGTGCACTAAGTACCACCGCAACAATCAATTGAAATGCAGATTCATGATACAATTCACACTTGGCATTCGGAAAAATCTTTTCCATTTCATCCAAAATTTCATTCGCATTCATCGTTTACCATTCTCTATATCCTCAGTTGACAAACCTTTTTGTTGCCAATTCTGTAGAATTCTTTCAATATAATTTAAATCACAAGCCTCATTACAAACAGCTTCATTTAATGCGCAAATCACACGACGTTCATCATACATACTTGCCATATCAATAATTCTTTGCATTTCCGATGAAGATAGTGGACGCGCAAACTCCATCTCAAACTGTTCTAATAAAGAACGATCGATGGCAGTGTTATTTGTATTTGAAAGTTCAAAGATTCCTTCAATATTAAAAATCAAAGATCCATTCGCATAATCTAAAGTTAAATAGCCTTTATCTGATAATTCCGTAAAAATATCTTCTACTTCATCCACACTAATCTTTAACTTTTCACTAATCAATTCATGATCAATTGAAATATGCTGCTGGTTGAAAAAATCAATCAACAATACGACTAATATTTCTTTTGGTTCTAGAACAAGATCTTGTAGATGATCAATGATCCAAGTTCTACGATCTACATAAGGTGCATTAAAATCAAAATCAGCCATTATTGTATCTTCCTTTCATAAACACGTTCAAAACTATCATAATCTAAAAGAATCATTTTATTTGATCCACGAACTTCATATACCGGATTGTTGTAGCCATACCCAAGTACAATTGATTCACATTTGATCTTATAATTCTTTTTCGCAATACGCTTTGCCTTTTTATAATTCAAAGTCTCGATATCTCTTGAAGTAATCAATTTAGACTTTGCATTATACCAATATAAAGTCGTATCATCATACCCCTGATACGTTGTGTAATCAAAGACATGCTCACTAATTCCTTTTATATGTTTGTTTTGTTTTTCTATTTTCTCAACTCTTTGCGCATAAATCTGTTCCTTGACACGATTAGGTCCACTAATAAACTCCGACCAAAGCACAAGTAATATAAGAACAAGAATGATAACTAATCCAAGTGTCGTTTTTGTTCCATGTTGTTTTTTATGTCTACGTCTTAGTTTCATCCTTATCCCTCCTTTTTTACTATATACGCATCAACCAGTTTTCAATTAATTTAGCCGATTGTGCACTTGCCTTAGAAACATATGTAGAGAATTCCATTGGATTTTCATTATGATGCACAACATCACTTAAACAACGCACAATCACAAATGGAATATTAAATTTTGTGGCAACAGCACCAATTGCTCCTGCCTCCATTTCCGAACAAATTGAATCTGGGAAATTGTTCATCAGCTTTTCAAAATCTTCATCTCTAGACATAAATAAGTCTTGAGAAGCAATCGTACCTACATGATAACGAATCTGCATAGCCTTTGCCGCTTCAATACAACTTTGGCTCAATTTTTCATGACTATTATACACCAATCCAACACCTGAAGGACCATCTAATGGACTTGTATCATAATCGGCTTGAATAACCTTATCACTAATCACAATATCCAACACTTGTTCATCCTGTGTTAATCCACCAGCTGTACCTACATTGATAATACTATCCACATTTTCTTGCATACACAAAATAGTACAAGACATAGCCGCATAAGCCTTACCTACACCACTCTTGCATAAAACTACATCTTTACCTTGCCATTTTCCATAAGTTAATGTACATCCTGCAATTGTCTTTGTATGATCTACTACATCCATACGCTTTTCAAATTCAAGAATTTCAGCATCCATTGCCGCTACAATACCAATCATTCTTGTACCTTCTTTCTACATACATAAAAATACTTTTCACCAGGCGCAATACCCTCAATATCAAAGTCAGTTGTGACTTTTAAAATATCAAAATACTTTGATAAAGTCTTAGCCAACCATTGTGGATCATATACCCTTTGAATATGATGCTCCTGAACTACTCTATCTTTCATATAAAACGCAAAATCTTGATATACATAATCATCCTCAGCCATGATTGACCATTGGTATTGACAACCATCTTCAAAAGCACCTGTCTCATTATATTCAGAATCAAACTCTTCTAAACGATCCAAAGAATGTGTATCAAAGAAGAAAAGTCCATTTGATTTTAAATGTTGACTGACTTCATGAAAGAACGCATCAATTTCTTCTTTTTCTAAAATATAGTTAAAACTATCACACAAACAGAAAATACCAGAATATGAGTTTAAATTACTTAAATTACGCATATCCTGACATAAAAACTCAATCGAACCCTCTAAGTTTTTACTTTTTGCCTGCTTGACCATTTCCTCACTCAAATCAAGAGCTGTCATCGTATATCCTTTTTGTGCAAGCATCTCTGTGATTTCTCCACTACCACACGCAAGTTCTAAACAATCACAAGGTGCAAGCTCACTCTCAATCCAAGAAACCCATTCTCTAGATGCCTCTTCATCTTTTACTAAAGCATCATAATAATGTGCCAATGTATTATAAATCATATGTTTTTACTGGAACATCCGAATATAAACGGTCCAGATTATAAACCTGCCTTTCCTCATTCACAAATAAATGGACTATCACTTCTTTTAAATCAATTAAAAGCCATTTTGAACCCGAGTCACCCTCGATATGCATATCTCCCATATATCCAGCTTCTCTTAAACGATCCTTAATATTTTGTGCAATCGCATTATTCTGACGAATATTCGTAGTCGAACAAACAATCATTGAATCCATAAAAGGAGTCAAACTCGTTACATCATATACACGTACATCTTGTGCTTTCTTTTCACAGATCGCATGAACTACAATATCTAAAATCTCCATGTCTAACCTCTCTTTAAATACTCACGGTTTTGTTGAACCACCAAATCAAATCCTTCTTTAATATCTTTGTTGCAAATTTCAATCAACTTACTAGAATCATATCCACGCAAAGGATCTAATTTATCTGCACAAAATACCATCATCGCATAAGGATCTTTACTCGTTCCTAACACATGATGATAGATCGCATTATAAATAATTGGATCATCAATCAAAAAAATATCTTTCGTGACAGCAGCCCCTACAAAGCCATGCCATACAGCTACAGGATATTCCATGTTTTCAGGACAAATACTATTCATCCATTTTACCATCTCATCCTTTGGCATATATTTAGCTATATCATGAAACAAACCAATATAATACGCAATATGCATATCATAACCATTGTTCAACGCAAAATCTTCACAAAGTTTGGCAACCGATAAAGAATGTTTATATCTTTTTTCCGTTAATCTAGCCGCCACAAAATCCTTCACATACAATCGGTTTCGATAGATATAACGCAAAACATCTTCAGGTAAATAATTCAATTTATTTCCCAAACGAATTTCTGAACTTGAAACTGGGACCGAAGGCATCCGCATACACATAATGTCATATTTTGATTCTGAAAGCTTTCCCTCTCTATCAAAACATACAAAATGAGCCATCTTTACAAGTTCATCCGCATGATACCACTTATCAAACTGCTCCAATTGATCATTACCAATAATCCAATAAAATTCATGTTCAGGATAGGTTTTAATCAATTTTTTAAGCGTATCATACGTATAGCTTTTACCAGCTCTTTCAAGCTCAAGCATACATACTTTAAATCTTGGATTTTTCTGAACCACCAAATCAATCATAGCCAAACGTTCTTGATCCAATGTCAATTCACGATCTTTTAAGGGCGTACTTGAAGTAGGCATAAACCACACTTCATCAACTTGTAAAGCTTGTAAAGACTGATTGGCCATTTGAATATGTCCATTATGGATTGGATCAAAAGACCCTCCTACAATGGCAATTCTCATTTTTTAAGCCCCAATTTATTTTCTTTACTTCTTCTATACAACAAGAAAGTATGTCCTACAATATGAACCACTTCACTACCTGTTGCGCTTGCACATTCAATAGCTGCCTCACGCACATCCACTGGACATGTCTTTAATAAATTACATTTTACTAATTCATGTGCCTCTAATGAATCGGATAAAGTATCCATTAAATTATCACTCAAACCATCTTTTCCAATCTGGAATAATGATTTATAATCCATTCCTAATTTTCTTAAATATTTTTTATTTTGACTTGTTAACATTAAATCATCGCCTTTCTAAACGTTACTTGAATTCCCTTATGTACTTTTACATATACATCTTTTACTTGTCCACTAATACAGAACCATCCAATACCATGAATACAAACATCCATCTTTTCACCTTCAAGTTTAGGTGCATGGAACGTATGCATCGTTAGTAAGGAAGTATCTACACATGGCACTAACATACCATTTAAATGTTTTTGCCACAAGGCATCCGCATTACTTAATTTTCCTCTATGAATCGATAAAGAACGAGAAAAATATCCAACTACTGTTGCCTTACCACTTACCACTACATCAAGTCTTGCCAAACCTGCAGCCGCAAATGACTGATCTTCAAAGATTTGTGAAACAAATGGTCGAATTGGCTTTGTCGGAATCACCGTCTTTAAATCTTTTGGTTGAAGATACGTTAATAAAGAATGTGTATTCTCAATGCCTGGCGTATCATAAATCGTATAATCCTCAAAAGGAATTGGAACTAAGTCCAATGTTGTTCCTGGATTTTGAGAAGTAGTTAGGTCTTTTGTTGCCAATAAATGATTCAACACAGTCGATTTACCAGCATTGGCAACACCCATAAAAATCACGTTTCGATTTTTACGATATTTTAAGATCGCATTCACAATACGCGATGAATATTCTCTAGATTTATCATTTTCCTTTAACAGATAACCGCAAATCACAATATCCTTCACAATAATATTTTCTTCATGAAGACGATGCTTCACAAAGTTGATGATTTTTTCATCGGTTAAAGTTGTCGGCAAAACATCACGCTTCGTTAATACCATGACAATATCTTTACCAGGAAGTTTCTGATTTAAACGCGAAATTAAGTTAGCCTCAAACGCAAATAAATCTACAACCCAGAACACAACCCCATCAATCTTATTGATTTTTTCTAATGTTGCGTTGGACTCAATCCCTTGCTGCATATTGATTGTCACATCACCATAATGACGAATACGATAACATCTTTGACAATAAGAAGCATCTAAAGTAGGAACATAGCCTAGTGCATTTTCATCTTCATTTTGTAGTAAAACACCACAACCCTTACAATATTTAGTCATCAAATTCACCTCGTTTCAATAATTTTTTCTTTTCTAAATAACCATATATTAATTCTTCAAAGAAACGAAACACCTTTGTGATATTTCGATCCTTTATCGCAATTGGAGCTGTTAATATTGTATACAACCCCCAAATATTTCCACCTAATATATCTGTATACATTTGATCGCCCAAAATCGCAATCTGATTGGCCTTTAAACCATGATCTTTCATTGCCTTCTTAAAACAAAAAGGAAATGGTTTACATGAAAATGGATATGTTTTTGAAACCGGAAGATGCTTACCAAAATTCTTACCCCTAGAACTTGGAGAATTTGAACAAAGCGCAACTTCAATTCCATTCCTTTTTAACTTATGAATGAATTCAATCACATCCTGGTTTGGACACTCTTCATCATACGCCGCTAATGTATTGTCAATATCACAAAGTAATAATTGAATTCCATGATCATGTAATCTTTGTATATTCAAAGTTTTAAAACTCTGAACATAATAATTCGGTGCAAAAATATTCATTAGAAATCCCCTTTGGCAAAGTATTCAATTAGATGCTCAGCACTACGAATACCATCAATAGCACTTGTCATAATACCACCTGCATATCCACTACCTTCACCACTCGGATATATGCCTTGAATATTTGAAATATAAGATTCTTTATCACGTACTAAACGCACACTACTGCTGCTTCTTGATTCCACAGCACTCAATATAGCACCAGTCGAAACAAAGCCAGGCACCTTCTTTTCAAAATGTTCTAAAGCTTCATGTAAGGCTAAATTGACTTCTTTTGAGAATAAATCATTCAAATCACAGAATGTTGTACCAATTGAATACGTTGGTAATACCGATTCAAATTGTTTAGACACTCTATTCTCTAAATAATCCTTGGCCAGCTGTACACAAGCTTTATAATCATGTCCCATATCAAAAGCTTTCTTTTCCAAGTCTTCCTGATATTTTAAGCCGGCAAACAACTCGTTACCATAATCCGAGTCATTGATCTGCACAAGCAATGCACTATTGGCATTTTCACCACTACGACTTGCATAAGACATACCATTCACAACCAATTGTTCTTTTTGGCATGAACTAGGAATGACATATCCTCCCGGACACATACAGAATGTATAAACACCTTTTGAATTGGAAGCTGTATATGTCAATTGATATCGTGCAGGAATCAATCTTTCGTCTTGACTATACTCATGAAGCATAGCTTCATTGATATATTTTTGTTTATGTTCAATGCGAACACCTACCGCAAATGGTTTATTTTCAATATGAAGGCCATGTTGATGAAGCATTAAAATTGTATCACTTGCACTATGTCCAGTTGCCAAGATCAAAGCATTACAATCTACCCATTGTTCATTAAAATAGATTTGTTTTAAAGTGTCATTTTCTACTTTGATATCTTCTAGCTTTGTATCAAAATAGAAAGTTCCACCCAATTTTTTGATTTCTTCACGACAATTTTTAATAATGGACAAGAAGGCATCTGTACCAATATGAGGATGTTGATCAACCAATATATCTGATTTGGCCCCAAAAGATACCAGTTCTTCCAATATTTTACGACACAAAGAATCCTTTGATCTTGTCGTTAGTTTTCCATCACTAAAGGCACCAGCTCCACCTTCGCCAAATTGAACATTACACTCTTCATCTAATATTCCATTTTCCCAGAAAGTTTCTACCTTTTGTTTACGAACATCCACTTTAGATCCTCTTTCCAAAATAATAGGTTTATACCCATATTGCGCAAGAATCAAAGCTGCAAACATGCCGGCTGGACCAAATCCAACTACAACAGGTCTAGCCGATAATGGATGTTTACCACTCTTTACTGGATGATATGTTTCATCGGGTGTTAATAAAACATCTTTTAATTTTAAAAGTTTCTTTTCATTTTTTACTTTACAATCTACGACATACGAAAACAAGACCCTCTGGTGGCGTGCGTCCACACTTTTTCTATGTACGTGCCACTGCAAAAGGTCTTCTTTACGGATTCGCAGTTTTTTTAAGATCTGTGCTTCAATATCATTTTCACTCGCACATTTCACTTGAAATAATCGAATCATAAGCTTACAGTAATTTTTTTAACATCGGATATTGATCCTGATAACGAGTCACAAAACCAGCTAAACATTGTGCACATGCCAAAGTTAAGAAATATACAACTAAATGTGCATGTGGCATCAAAGCTAAGAAGATTTTGGCAAACAAAATATGTGAAGTATAAATCATCAATGAATCGTGGCGTAAAATTGTAAACATTTTACGATATGGAATATTGACCTTCAATAAATAATTCACTAAGAAATATACAGCTGGAACTAAACAAATATACATACTTGTTAGATCACGCAAAATATTAAAATGACGATATAGAGCTACTTCACAAAACAATAATACAAAACTAATCAAGAAAGCAAGTAAGCTTACTTTTTTAGGTAAACGACGTGTTCTTGAAAGCAATAAACCCATAGCAATAAACATAGGGCCAAAGAAAATTCCATTTCTTGCGGTTGATAATGCTTTCGTAAAGAATCCAAATAAGAAAGAAATATAAGGTAAACTTTCCCATACTGGTGTATACACATTAATTAAATAACCCACAACATATAATGCGAATGTAATAATCAATGTAAAATTCAAGCCTTTTTTCTTATACAAATAATACACGATCACATCCGCCAACATTAAGGCTGGTAAAAACCACAAGTGATAATAACTTCCATTAAAGATAAAATCTCTAACGTATGTGAATAAATACGATATGCGAAAGCCATTGTGTGTATAATCAAAAATCGTATATGGCAAATAAATAATTGTCCATATCAAATAGATTCTAAAAAGACGAAATAATGCTTTCTTTAAACGAGCATCATTCACATCTTCATTTTCCAAGTCATAATTTCTAAAGAAGAAAAACCCGCTTGTTATAAAGAAAAATGGAACAGCCAAACGACATACAGTATGAATAAAGTACGTGTTAAATGTTTCTGATATTTCTAAAAATGGAAATGTATGAATACATACAACTAACAATGCTGAAACATAACGCGCTATATCTATTGATGCATACTGTCTTTTCATGAGCGCACCTTTAATCTAGGTACACGAGAAGAAATAGAAGTCAAAGTTTCATTGTTGATTGTATTAGTCATACGACTAATCTGATCCACAGTAACCACTTCATTTCCTTGATGACCAACGATGCATACCTCATCGCCTTCTTTAACATCTTCTACTTCTGTAACATCGATCATACATTGATCCATACATAAATTTCCAATCACCTTACATCTTTGACCATGTACCAATACTTCGAATCCTTGGTTAGATAATAAACGAGGCAATCCATCCGCATAACCAATACTCATAGTCGCAACTTTTGTTGGTTTTTCAGCTATAAAATGACGACCATAACTTACACTTTGTCCTGGATAGATCCATTTCACTAAACTTACATTAGCATACATAGACATGATTGGAATAAAATCAGGATTTGTCTTGATTTTAATATGATCATCGCTTGTAACACCCATATATAATAAACCAGGTCTACAATATTCATATTCAAGTTCTGGATAATTCAAAATACCATAGCTATTTTGAAGATGACGAATCCCTGGGTCTATACCTTGTGATTTTAATAAATCAATCACTTCATCAAACAATTGAATTTGTTTTTTTGTAAATTCTGTACAATCCTCATCTAAACAATCACTAACTGGAAAATGTGAAAAAATGCCTTCTACACATAAGTTTTCTAAGCGATACTCTTCATAAATATCCTCAATATGTTTATCTTGTTCTTGATAAACAATACCCGTTCTGCACATACCCGTATCCACTTTACAATGGCAACGAATTTTTACATTGTTTTCTTTAGCATATGCATTTAATTCTCTAGCATATTCAATCGATACTAAAGATTGAACAATATTTTGTTCATGAAGATAATGAAAATGCATGCTTGGTGTGTATCCTAAAATCAAGATGTTATCTTGGATTCCCGCATTTCTAAGATTCAAGGCTTCATCAATACTTGAAACTCCAAAATAATCCACTCCACATTTTTGTAGAGCTTTAGCACATGCGATATCACCTAAGCCATACGCGTTAGCTTTCACAATACCCATGATTTTTGTGTTTTTTACAAGCTTTCGAACCTCATTCACATTATGACGGATCGCATCATAATCAATTTCAGTCCAAGCACGACTATAAGCTTCTAGCATGCTCCAATCGTCCTTTGCATAGCTAGTTCAACTAGCTTATCAATTAAATCCGCAAATTCAACACCTGCTTCTTTCATCATAGAAGGATAACGAGAAGTCGCTGTTAATCCAGGAATTGTATTCAATTCATTCAAGATTACTTCTTTATCTTCTGTCACAAACATATCTACACGTGCCATTCCGCAGCAATTCATCGCAATATATGTTTTACGAGCTAATTCTTGAGCTTCTTTAAATGTTTTTTCATCAATACGAGCCGGACAATAAATAGCGGCTCCTTTCATTTCATATTTTCCTTCAAAATCGAAGAATCCACCAGTGATTTCAATTTCATCAACAGACCCAGTAAAGATTTCTTCATTTCCCATAACCGCACAACCAATTTCAAAGCCTTTAATCACTTTTTCTACTAAAATCTTACCTCTACCATCATAGAAGAATGCATCTTTACATGCACTTTCAAATTCTTCTTTATTATTAACAAAATGTACGCCATAGCTACTTCCTGCATTACATGGTTTAACAATCCATGGCAATGCGATTTGTTCTTGAATTTGTTCAAATGTTGGATTTTCTCTATTGGCATATAAACAAATATAGTCAGCACAAGGAATATTGGCTTCTTTACATAGAATATGCATAATTTCTTTGTCCATTGACATAGCACTCGACATTACATCACAACCTACATAATGAATGTTCATCAATTCAAGCAAACCTTGAATCAATCCATCCTCACCATTTTTACCATGTAATACAGGGAATACACAATCCAATTTAATCACTTTGTTTGAACCATCTAATGGCATAATTCCCCCATTTACCCATGCACAAGATACACAAGATTTTTCATTTTCCCATGTATCATGTTCAATTGAATCAACTTCCCCATTATATAAATAGAAATGTCCATTTTTATTAATACCAATTAAAGTCATATCATAGTTATCTGCATGAATCTGACGTAAAAAGGAAGCAACAGAATGTAATGAAACTGAATATTCACTACTTTGTCCCCCAAATACGACACCTAAACGTAATTTACTCATTATTTTTCCCCCTAAAAGCATCCACTAATGTATCCATTTTCATAGCTCTTGAACCTTTGATCATAATAACACAATCTTCTTCTAACAAAGGTTTACAAGTCTTGTATATCTCATCTTTTGTTTCATACCATTTTCCAGAAAAACCAGCGGCCGTTTCTTTTGAAAGAGGACCTGTACAGTATAACTCGTCCACACCTTTTTCTTTGGCATAAACACCCACATCATAATGAAGTTGTTTTTCTTCACTACCAAGATCTAGCATATCCGATAAAATCGCAATATGTTTATTTGCCGGCAATTCCATTAATGTATCAATAGCGGCTTTAGCACTTTCTGGATTTGATTTATATGTATCATCCAGAATATAGGCGTTTTCAACCGGAATCAATTGTGTACGCATTTTTGTCATCTCTAAATTAGCCAATCCATTCAAAATCGATTCTTTCTTTAAATGCCAAGCCTTTGCGATAAAAATACACGGCAATGCGTTCATTGCTTGAAAATCACCAAATGCTCGTAAATGAACTGGTTCATCTAAAATATTACAGTTAAATACAATTCCGTCTGTATCATATGCAATATCACTAGTAATTGAAACATCTCCACCTTGACCAAATGAAACAATTTTTTTGTTTTCTGTATCTAATGAAGGAAGTACTTCTTGAATTTCCTTGCTCTCACAATTATAAAGGAACAATCCATTTTCTTTTGTACCTTCTAAAATTTCACATTTAGCTTGTGCAATTTGTAGCTTTCCGCCTAAATTTTCCATGTGAGCCGAACCTACAGAAGTAATCACAGAAATGTCAGGCTGTGCAATAGAAGTTAATTGCGTAATTTCACCTTTATTTTCCATGCCCATTTCTAAAATCGCAACTTCGATATCTTCATCAAAATCAAAAATCGTTAAAGGAAGTCCAATTTCACTATTACGATTCCCTTGCGTTTTTTGTGTTTTTTTCTCTTGTGAGAAAATACTATATAACATATCTTTGCAGCTTGTCTTTCCATTAGAGCCAGTTACACCAATAACTAAAGGATGTAACTCATCCAGATATGCTTTTGATAGATCCTGCATAGCTTGAAGTGTATCATCCACTAAAATAACAGGAAAATCTGGATATGGAAGATGGTCCTTTTGCCACAAACTAATTAAAGCTCCATCTTCAATTGTTTGTTTAGCAAATGTATGTCCATCCACTCTTTGACCAATAATTGGTACATATAAAACATCTTTTGTCACTTGTCGCGAATCAATCACAACACCATGAATTTTTTTTGTATCATCAATATCACCATGCACACTTGCATGCATCATATTTGTTATTTCTTGAATGGTTTTTACAATCATCTCAAAACCTCCGCTTAGTTTACATTATAGCATAAAACTACATATCAATATTTATATTTCATGAAAAATCCAAATTTTCCCATTTTTAAGTCTCACAAGCCCATTCATTTTTATAATATGAGACAAAAAAGCAAAAAAAGTGGGGCAAAAATACTACTTTTATGTAATATCACATATTTTCCCACAATTTTCACATTTTATTTGACACAACTTATGATATACTTCTATACAAGCAAGGAGTTTGAAGACCTTGCCGGTATGAAATCAGTTAATGGTATTCATACTATTTTCTATCCCCTTATTGAAAAGCCAGACACCCCCTTAGTCTGGCTTTTCATTTTGTCTAAAACGATGTATTATTTTTAAATAAGGAGGATTCATTATTATGTGTATTTTTTGTATGATTGCTAACGGCGAAATTCCAAGCAATAAAATTTATGAAGACGAAAGTGTAATCGCATTTCTAGACATCAACCCTACTTCTTATGGACATACACTTGTTGTTCCTAAAGAACATTGCGATTCTTTTCTAGATTGTCCTGATGAAACAAGAAATCATGTTTTTGAAGTTGCTAATAAACTTGCCAACAAATTAGAACAAGCCTTGCATTGTGATGGTATCAACATCTTAACTAATGTACATGAAGCAGCAGGACAAAGCGTCAAGCATTTCCATGTCCATTTAATTCCACGTTATAAAGATCACGATAGCGTTACGATTGAATTTCATGAAATTGAAAAACCAGATTTTGAAGAATTAATGAATAAACTAAAATAAAGAAGTCAATGACTTCTTTATTTATTTTCTTCTATTTGATATTTTGATGAATAGACACGATCTACATAACCACTAAAATCTTTATTATTCAATTCATCTTGCGTTAAATATGCTTTTTCACCATATATATTATGTACATCAATTTCATTTGAATCATTAATATTTGGAATACATACCATATAATAAAGAATTTCAGACGAATAATTCATGGATATGATATACGTAAAACGATCACTATTATTTTTTTGGTTTGACTTAAGATACGCAGAATATACAATTTTCATTTTCTCAAGTCCTGGAGTCTTTTCTTCTTTTCCATCTAATTTATAAATAGATTCCTGATTTTCTTTTACATAATCTAAAGCTACACTTCTTCCCTCTTTGATCAAAGCTTTTGGAATATCCTGCAAAGAATGATATCGATTGGCAAGTCCTTCAACCACAATATCTGTTTCAACACTCTTAGGCTGATAATGATATTGATTGGCCAAAGCCTCATCATATGTGGCACTTACATGAATTGTATCTCCATTTGAAAGATTTGAATTTGGACTCACTTCATATTCGACTGAATTTAAAAAATCCTGCATTCTTTGATTCAATTCCCCCTGTTTTGCACTTACGACAACACTTGCATTCCCATTTTCTCCAACATAGGCATATTGCGCATTATCCATAATATCCACTTCCACATTACGTAAAAAGAAGAAATAAGCAATCAAAATAAGAATTGTTACCATACCTAGTAGGCTGATAAAATATATGAATTTATTCTCTATCTTTTGTTTATCCATCATAAAACTCCTAATCAAAATATTGTGCATTTTCAATCGCATTCGAAACATACAATAATAAATCCACATCGATCTGGTCTTGTATAATTTCCTTTGCATCATGAATACACGTTTCCATCATTGCCTGATCTTTTTCAAAATCTCCAAACACCAAACAAGGCATACCACTTTGTCTTATTCCTAAAATATCACCTGGACCGCGCATATGCAAATCATAATTTGATACTTCAAATCCATCTTTTAATTCTTCCATCTTTTTTAAACGCTCAATAGCCTGCGGATCATTCGATGCTGACAACAAGAAACAATAGCCCTGATTCTTATCTCGAGCCACACGTCCTCTTAATTGATGAAGTGTACTAAGTCCAAAGCGATGGGCATCATAAATAACCATTACACTTGCATTCGCCACATCGATTCCAACTTCAATAACCGTTGTAGAAACAAGTATATCCAACTCATGATTCGAGAATTTTTCCATTGTTTCCTCTTTTTCTTGACTTGTCATCTTTCCATGCAACAAACCAATACGCACCCCTTTTAGTGTTTTAGTCATTCCTTCATAAATCTCAAACACATTACGCATCTTATACTCATCATTTTCTTCAATTGCAGGACACACGACATAACATTGTCTTCCTTCTTTAATAAAGTTTAAAACATCTTTTAAACAAGGTGCCATACTCGAAGTTTTAAAATACTTTGTGATAACCGGCCTTCTACCTTCAGGCATTGTATGAATCGAACTAATATCCATATCTCCATATAAGAAATGTGCATACGTTCTAGGAATCGGTGTGGCTGACATCATTAAAAAATCAACACACTTTCCTTTTTCTAACAAAGACCTCCTTTGTTTCACCCCAAAACGTTGTTGCTCATCCGCAATCACAAGACCTAGTTTATGAAAAACAACATTTTCCTGGAATAAAGCATGGGTTCCCACAACATTAAAAATCTCACCTTTTTCAAGTTTCTCCAAGATTTCTTTTTTTTCTTTAGTCGGCAAGCTTGAAACGTATAAAGTAGCATCTAAACCTAATCTATGCATATTTTCAACATGTTGTCTTGCCAAGATTTCAGTTGGAGCTAATAATGCCGATTGATATCCTGCAAGTTGGTTAGCATACATGCTGATTTGGGCCACGATTGTCTTTCCACATCCAACATCGCCTTGTACAAGTCGAAACATCACATTTGTACTTTTTAAATCATATAGAATATCATCAATACTTGAAAGCTGATCTTTTGTCAATTCAAAAGGAAGATTTGATATCCAATTTTTTATAGTGCGAACCGAGAATTTCTTTTTAGTTTTGATTTCTTTCTTTTCATGCATCGACTGCATTACACATTGAAAGCACAAAAACTCCTCATACTTTAAAGTACGAATAGCGGCATGCAGCTGCTTTTCATTTTCTGGAAAATGAATCCATTTATAAGCTGTGGAGATATCTAACAACTTATATTTTTCAATATATCTTTGAGGTACTCTTTGAGGCATAACATCCACATGTTTAAGCGCTTCTTTCATAATCGATTGTATATCCGATTGTTTTAAGCCTTCAATCAAGGGATACACAGGATGTAAACCCAATTGTTGATCTAAAGGTTTGAAATTATAAGTAGAAGCTAATACATTATTATTTCCTTGGTATTGGCCATAAATCGTAATGGTCTTGCCAAAACCAAACTGACTTGGCCATGGACGATTAAATAAAGTAATATTTAATTCTTCGTTCCAGGACATCACTTTAAATTTAGTCATCGAACGATTCTTAGATAAACGAATCACTCTTGCGGCTGAACAAATCAAGCCTTGAAAAACGACATTTTCTTTTTCGTTCCACTCGTTATAAGGCAAAGTTTGCACAGTATCATAACGCAAAGGATAATATTTCAATAAATCTTCAACCGTTAAGATATTCATCTTTACTAAAAGCCCCAGTCTACGACTGGTCATTTTCAATTCATTAATCTGCATCTAAAAGACTTCCCACATAAGAAACATAATTAAGTTCAAGAACACAATAGAAAAAGCCTACTAAAAAATTCATAAATAAATAGGTAAACATAGACGCAAGGCTAGATTGAAAGCTTACACCTAAAAATAAATACATCATCCAAGACATCATAGGATTACCCATATACATAGAGCCAACTAAAATGCTTTGGGCATTAAAACCTTGGGCTGCACTAAATAAACCACCTGACATTGTATCCAATACAACAATACAGATCAATAATGTACAATACCAGTTCAACATCGTTTTCTGATGTTTTTTTATGGCTGCCGGAATAAATTCCTTTAAATTTTTATCATGAATCAATCCATAATAGAAAATCAACTGGAATGGTACCATCATAACTAAGCAGAATGCACTCATAAGCTGTAACACTAACATTAAAACTGTATTATTTGCGCAAACACTTACAAGATTTGAAAGAATTCCACTCACAATCAAGATATAAATGCCTTGTAGTACCAATACTTTTAAAATCGCAGAAGCCGAAAAATTCTTTACTTTCCAGATCTTTGTACAAATAAAATAGAAACCTAAACTCGATAATAGGCTTAATCCAACTTCTAGGCTTTGTCTTAAATAGACATTCATACCGGAAGCACTCATCATTAAATAGGCAATGTTATATACAAAGCATAAGATCAAAGTTAATACAATTGTTTTATATATACTTCTAAAATGTAGTTTTGACATTAATTTTTTCATGCAAAAATCTCCTTTTTGGTTAAGATACATGTATTCTAATCCTTTGTCCAAATACAATTTGATTCAAATGACCAGAATCACATCCACAAGTATGTATCTGTGCTATAATATTAACAAATTTATGGAGGAAATGTATATGAATTCAAAAATAAAACGAATTCTTGACTTCTCAACTGCCTTTGGACCAAGTGGCATGGAAGATGAAGTATCTAAATTGGCCATGGATGATGTCAAAGACATTTGTGAAGTTCATGATGACACAATGCGTAATACATATATGCATTTTAAACAAGATAAAGAACATGAGACAACCATTCTTTTGGATGCACATGCAGATGAAGTTGGATTTATTGTGCAAGCAATCAAGCCAAATGGTACAATCCGCTTTTTACCATTAGGTGGATGGGATCCAAAAAACATCGTATCTGGTGAAGTCTGGATTTTAAATGATAGAGGTGAAAAAGTATCTGGCATTGTTGCAAGTCAACCTGTTCATTTTTTATCAGAAGCAAAACGTAATGGAAAAGTAGATTTTGATGATTTAGTCATCGACGTAGGAGCTACAAGTGCTACAGAAGTTAAGGAAGATTTCCATATTTCTGTGGGTAACTTCATGTGTCCTGCCGTCACTTGTAAATATGATGAAGCGCACAAGATCTTCTTAGGTAAAGCTTTTGATTGTCGTATTGGATGTGCAGCTGTAATGGATGTTCTTCACCAATTAAAAGATGTAAATCACAACATTGAAGCCACATTAACCACGCAAGAAGAAGTGGGTGAAAGGGGTATGGATACGGCCATTAAAAACTTACATCCAAATATTGCGATTTGTTTCGAAGGATGTCCAAGTGATGATACTTTTGAACAAGACTATATGATTCAATCTGCCTTAAAAAAAGGTCCAATGTTACGTTGGTTTGACCGTTCTTATATCACAAGTCCTCGTTTTATGCGCTATGCGATCGACTTAGCTCACGAAAAGAACATTCCTGTACAAGAAAGTGTAAGAAAAGGTGGAGGAACCAATGCGGGTATCACACACCGCTATAACATTCCAACCATTATCATTGGTATTCCTGTTCGTTTTGCGCATGCTTCATTTGGCATTTGTTCAGAAGAAGATTATGACAACGCTGTAAAACTTGCGGTTGAAATCATTAAAAATATCGATGCCGAAACAATTCGAGGATTCTAGAATGGAAAAATCGCCGTTGTAACAGATACAGGTTCAAATTTATCTTTTGCGCAGGCAAAAGAATTAGGAATCTATCTACTCCCTTTACAGATCACAATCGATGAAACAACCTATCAAGATACATTAGAAATTTCTACCCAAGATATATATAAAGAATTAGCGAATGGTAAAATGCCAAAAACAAGTATGGCTGCTTATCAAAAAATTTATGACTTATTTGAAGAACTAAAAAAAGAATATGACACTGTGTTTGCCGTTCCTTTGACAAATGGATTATCCACAAATGCTTCGACCATGCAAAGTATTGCACGTGAACTCGAAATGAATGTACATGTCATTGATATGTATGCAACATGCGCACTTGAAAAACATATTGCGATCTGGATCAAGAAGTTAGTGGATGAAAATAAGTCTTCAGAAGAGATTTTAAAGATCATTCAACCTGCTATTGATGAATCCAACTCATTGATTCTTGTCAAAAATCTTCAACATTTAAAACGCGGTGGAAGATTAACACCTATGGCTGCTACACTTGCGGGTTTATTAAAGATCTATCCTGTTTTACATATAAATAAAAGTACAGAAGGTAGAATTGATGTTTTAAATAAAGTTCGTACAGAAAAAAGAGCCGATGCCTATGCGATCGATAAAGTTATTGATGATATTGATATCGAACATACAGTTATCTATATTATTCATTCGGATTTTCTAGAGGGTGCCAACCATTTTAAAAAATGTTTTATCGAAAAAGGTGTACCTGAACAAAATATTCATATAGACTATATTAGTTCTGTAATTGCCGTACATACAGGTCTTGGTTGTATCGCAATACAATATATAAGAGAGGAAAACTAAAGCATGGAAACAAAAAATATTTTAATCACAATGAAAAATGGAGATCAAATCAAAGCTGAATTATATCCTGAGATTGCTCCTGAAACAGTTCAAAACTTTTTAAATCTAATTGAAAAGAAATTCTATGATGGACTTACTTTCCACCGTGTTATCAAAGGATTTATGATTCAAGGTGGATGCCCTATTGGAAATGGTACTGGTGGTCCAGGTTATACAATTCATGGTGAGTTCGCATCCAATGGATTTAAAAATGATTTAAAACACACTCGTGGAGTTTTATCTATGGCACGTGCTATGGATCCAAATAGTGCTGGAAGTCAATTCTTCATTATGCACCAGGATGCACCTCATTTAGATGGTGAATATGCTGCGTTTGGAAAAGTGATTGAAGGTATGGAAAATGTGGATAAAATTGCGAAGACCCCTACTACATTCAATGACCGTCCAAGAAATCCTCAAGTGATTGATACAATCACACTTGTTGACTAATGACGCTGCAACAATTGCGCTACGTGATCCAGGTCGTTGAATCTGGATCTTTTAATTCCGCAGCTAAAGCCTTATTTATTTCACAACCATCTTTATCAAAAGCCATTCATGATTTAGAAGAAGAAATGTCCATCTGTTTATTTGTTCGTACGAACAAAGGTATTTTACTTTCTGAACAAGGTGAAAAGTTTTTAGGATACGCTAGACAAGTCATTGAACAAGCAAACTTACTTGAAGAACAATATAAAAATACAGTTCCAACAAGGACTGTATTCGCAATTTCAAGTCAACATTATGCCTTTGTGGTCAATGCATTTGTTGCCTTAGTTAAAGAGTACAATCAAAGTGAATATGAATTTTCTTTAAGAGAACAAAGAACGTATGACATTATTGAAGATGTAAAAAATCATCGTAGTCAATTGGGTATACTTTATCTTTCTCATTTCAATCGTGAAGTTATTCAAAGTATTTTAAAGAAAGAACATTTAACATTCACAAAACTATTTGAGGCTAGACCGCATGTCTTTGTATCTAAGACAAATCCTTTATCCAATAAAAGAACAGTAAAAATGGAAGATTTAGAAAACTATCCTCGCTTAACATATGAACAAGGAATCAATAATTCATTTTATTTTTCAGAAGAATTACACAGTACTCAACCATCTAAAAAGAGTATTGTGGTTTGTGATCGTGCCACATTATTCAACTTATTGATTGGACTTGACGGATATACGATTTCTTCAGGTATCTTAAGCACGGATTTAAATGGAGACAACATTGTATCTATTCCACTTGATAGTGATGAAGTCATGGAAATTGGATATATTAGTGATGGAGTCTTATCCAATATGTCAAAAAACTATCTAAATCATTTAATTCAATATATTGAAAAGACCAAGTGAAATTGGTCTTTTATTATAGTTTTTCCCTATAACAACCTAAAGAATATTTCGATTATTCTATAGACTACAAATGTGATAGACTAAATCCATACGAAAGTTGAGGAATTTAATTATGACAGTTCAAACACCCTATAAATATGATGTAGTAGGAAGTTTTTTAAGACCCGAAAAACTAAAACAGGCTCGTAAAGATTATGAGGCAAAGAAAATCTCAAAAGCAGAATTGAAGTCAGTTGAAGATGCATGCATTACAGATTTAATTCAAAAAGAAAAGGCGGCCGGACTTCATGTCATCACAGATGGTGAGTTCAGACGTGCGACTTGGCACTTGGATTTTATGTGGGGATTTGATGGCGTATCGCATACACCAACAAAAACAGGTCTTCCTTTCCATGATGAAGCCGCTATGATTGATGATACATATATCACTGGAAAAGTGGGTGTAAGTGGTATCCATCCTTTTGTAGAACATTTTAAATTTGTGAAACAATTTGAAGACGAAAATACCATTGCCAAACAAACAATTCCAGCTCCAGCCCAATTCTTAGAACAAATGATTCTTCCTTTTGCGCTAGAAAACACAAGAAAATATTATGAAGATACAGAAGAATTGGTACAAGATATTGCGAATGGATATAAAGTTGTAATCAAACAATTATATGATGCAGGATGTCGATGCATTCAATTCGATGATTGTTCATGGGGTATGTTGGTAGATGAAAAAGCGCCATTATTTTTCCAAACGGATCAAGAAGGTTTATTAAAGGTACAAGAATTGTTCTTGCGCATCAACAATCTTGCGATTGAAGATAAACCAGAAGATCTAACAATCAATACACATGTTTGTCGTGGTAATTTCCACTCTACTTATGCTTCAAGTGGTGCCTATGATGCCGTCGCAAAAACATTATTTGCGAAAGAAAATGTTCATGCCTATTTCTTAGAATTTGATGATGCTCGCTCTGGTGGATTTGAGCCATTAAAAGAGGTCACACCAGATAAAAAAGTTGTGCTTGGTTTAGTTACGACAAAATCAGCCAAATTAGAAGACAAAGAAACGGTGATTGCTCGTATTAAAGAAGCAAGTCAATATGTCCCATTAGAAAACTTGTGTCTAAGCCCACAATGTGGATTTGCGTCATGTGAAATTGGAAATAAATTAACAGAAGATGAACAATGGGCTAAAGTTAAATTGGTTAAAGAAATAGCAGAAGAAGTCTGGGGTTAATTCCAGATTTCTTTTTATTATAGTTTTTACCTATAGCAACATAAAGATTTTTTCAATTATTCTATAGTCTACAAATGTGATAGACTTAACTCACACGAAAGTTGAGGAATTAATTATGACAGTACAACCACCTTTTAAATATGATGTAGTAGGAAGCTTTTTACGTCCTGACTACCTTAAAAAAGCTAGAGAAGAGTTTGCGAATAAAACAATTGACGCCAATCAATTAAAGGCCGTTGAAGATAAAGCCATCCTAGAGTTAGTCACAAAAGAAAAAGAAGTCGGACTTCAAGCCGTTACGGATGGAGAATTTAGAAGAAGATATTGGCATTTAGATTTTCTTGCAGATCTAGATGGTGTTGAAGAAATCAAAGCTGATCATTGGTCTGTACACTTTAAGGGCCATCAGCCTAAAGCAGCCACATTAAAGATCACAGATAAAATTGATTTTAATAACCATCCATTTTTAGAACACTTCAAATACTTAAATAGTATTGCACAAGGAACGCTTTGTAAGATGACAATTCCATCTCCATCTATGCTTCATTTGATTTGTTGCGTACGTAGTGAAGAATATACACCAATCAAACGTTATGAAGATATGGATGTGTTATATCACGATATTGCGATTGCTTATCAAAAGGCTATTCGTGCATTTTATGATGCTGGGTGTAGATATTTACAATTGGATGATACTTCTTGGGGAGAATTCTGTGATGCTAATAAGCGAAAAGCCTACAAGGAGCGCGGTCTTGATTTAGATAAAATTGCTAAATCCTATGTAGATATGATCAATCTAGCCTTAGAGGAAAAACCAGAAGACATGACAATCACAATGCATATTTGTAGAGGAAACTTCAGATCTACTTGGTTTTCATCAGGTGGTTATGAACCTGTTGCCGAAATTTTATTTGGTCATTGTAAAGTAGATGGATTTTTCCTAGAATACGATTCAGAAAGATCTGGTGATTTTAGTCCTCTTCGTTTTATTAAAGATCAAAAAGTCGTTCTTGGATTGATTACTTCAAAGTTTGCGCAACTCGAAGATAAAGAAGAAATAAAGAAAAGAATTTAAGAAGCTGAACAATATGTAAAAAAAGAACAACTTTGTCTAAGCCCACAATGCGGTTTTTCTTCAACTGAAGAAGGAAATATCATGACAGAAGATGAACAATGGGCTAAAGTTAAATTGGTTAAAGAAATAGCAGAAGAAGTCTGGGGTTAATTCCAGACTTCTTTTTTTCGTATAAATTTTTTTACATTCAATGTTACAAGCGTTAATATATATGGAATGAGACATATATTTAAAATCACATAGATAATTTCATACCATCTTAAATGGACGATGTAGAAAAAGTTTTGACATAAAATCATGGAACCTATAAAAATCATACACATGATCGTGACTAATATTTTTCTCATAAGTGTCATCGGTACACATACGCGTCTCAATACCATTAGTGCATTGACTCCAGCAAGAATTGTACACATTGTTGAATACTCACCTGGTGAAATTTTTACAAAATGGTCTAGAATCGACACTCCAATTACACTGCATATAACGCATATAGCTCCTGGCAATGCTTTTGAGATGACATTTTGAAGAAAGTTACCTTTCACTCGATTTCCATTTGGTTCTAGTGTTAATACAAAGCTAGGTATTCCTGTTGCCAAGGCAGAAATCAAAGTTAACTGGATGGGTTTAAATGGATAGTTCTTTAAACATATCAATGTCAACAAGGATAGTCCAACTGAAAAAAGTGTTTTAACTAGAAACAAAGATGCTGTTCTTTGAATATTATTAATGACACATCGTCCTTGATACAAAATGGCAGGCAATGCATTCATTTGATCTTTTAATAAAACTAAACTTGCCACACTTTTACAAGCTTGTGAACCAGATCCCATCGCAATCGAACAATCAGCTTCTTTTAATGCCATAACATCATTAACGCCATCTCCTGTCATTGCGACAGTTTTATTTCTTTTCTTTAATGCCAAAACAAGTTCTTTCTTTTGTTCGGGAGTCACACGTCCAAATATTGAATAGGAATCGACAACAGAATCCACATTCTTTACAGTGGACATATCGATACTTTTCGAAGTAAAGCCTGCTTTTCTAGCTAGAGCTTCAACTGTTTTTGGATCATCTCCCGAAATCAATTTAATGTCCACACCTTGTTTTTTAAAGAAATTCAATGTATCTTTGGCATCGTGCCTTAATTCATCACGCAAACATATATAAGCTAAAACAACATCATCTTTCATCAACACAATAACGCGCATAGCTTGAGATGTATAAGATTCAATATGTTCTTCTACTTTTGAATCTATTTCTTTGGCAATATAAGAATAGGCACCTAGTTTATATTCTCCATCTTCAAATGTCACACTTGAATATTTTCTTTGACTTGAAAATGGCAGAAAAGATACGACTTTATTATGATTTCTTGTCTTAAAATGACTTCTTAGTGCAAGTGCTGTCGCATTTTCATCAGGTAAAGTCTGCATCATATCGCCTAGAATTCCATCAATATTTTTAATTTCTTCTACATGACATACACTTAGCTTTCCTTGTGTTAGTGTGCCTGTTTTATCTAAACAAAGAGTATCTGTTCTTGCGAGTGTTTCAATGCAATAGAGTTCTTGAACTAAAACGCTCTGTTTACCAAGTTTAAATGAACTGATAGCTAAGGCAACACTTGTCAAAAAGACAAGTCCTTCAGGAATCATGCCTACAACGGCTGCCACTGTATTTAAGGTAGCTGTTGTATAATTGGTCTTGATCAATTGTTTAATAAACAAGGCACATCCAAGTGGAATTAAAATGTATGTACACCATTTAATAATGGTGTCAATTGAATCTCGAAGTTGACTTGGATATTTTTTAAAGCGTTTGGCATGTTTTAAAATCGAATAGGCATACGTATCTTGTCCTACTTTGTCTACTTTCATCAAACATTTTCCTGAAACTACAAAGCTTCCACTAAGTAGTGAAGAACTTTCTTGTTTATATATCGCATCACTTTCTCCCGTCAACATGGATTCATCACATTCAATACTTCCAGATACGATATGACCATCAAAACTGATTTCATCCCCTGCATATAAGACTACAAGATCATTAACTTCAATGTCTTCAACAGCTAATTCACTTTCAATATCATTTCGAAGCACATGAATCTTTGGCTGATTTAATAAAGAAAGCTTATCTAGCATTCGTTTAGATCGTATTTCTTGAAAGAGTCCAATCAGCATATTTAAAATGACGGTAATCATAAAAAGCATATTGCGATAGGAGCCCGTAAAAAATACGAATATTGCGAGTACTATATTGATTCCGTTAAATAAAGTAAATACATGTTGTTTAATGATATCTTTATAACTTTTTGATAAATTTGATGAGTTGTGCATATACCTATTGTACTACCTTTAAGCATGCAAAATAATTAAGTTTTTATTAAAAATGATACGACAATAGCCGTATCATTCAATCGATTCTAATGGAGTATTTGCAAGCGTAACAGCTTGGGCATAAGATGTAATTGCCAAGTTGGATTCAATGGCTTTTTGTAGACAGAACATCAATAGTCTTGTATCAAATGCCTGTAAGTCTTTATCGAAATTAATGGCTGGATATCTTGATAGATGATCCAATAATGCATCTACATCTTTTTTTATATGTTTAGTAGAAATACCTGTCACAACAACATTTTCTTGTTTAACAGCCTTTAAACCATTCAATAAAGCCACATAAGGCTTGTCCGGTCTTTGCACAAGCATCACCTTATTTTTAGGTGATGAAGCAAGTCTTAGTGTCCATACACTTTTGCAACTTACAACGATTTGTGTGCAGTTTTCATCATTCGCAAACAAATCAATTGTTTCTAATAATTTATCATAAGTATCTTCTACTTCTTTACAATCATCAAATACCAAAGCCGAATATTCCATCTTTATACCTATCCTTTCAAATCTTCAGGTAAAGTTATTTTTTTATTTGTGAAACTTGATAAAACAACCTTTACTTTTATATCAGAAAACCATTCAACAAGTTGTGCATCATCTGTTGCCTGCACTTGTTTATCTCGTGCAAGCCTATGACACTCTTTAATCAAATCGGTTTTAAAGCATTGTGGTGTCTGCGCATGATATACAAGTTTTCTTTCTAATGATTCTTTCACATATCCATCCACAACAATTTTTGTGGTATCCACACTTGGAACCATTAATAAACAAGCCGATTCTGTTTCTAATGTTTGTTTCAAATCAAAAATCCAATTCTTTTCAACAAAAGGTCTAGCCCCATCATGAATCATAACATAATCCTGATCAACAACTTGTAAGCCATTATAGACACTATCTTGCCGTGTTTTTCCTCCTGTTACAACTTGGATTCTTGAATCATATGTATAATGTTCATTCACATAATCTTTTTCATAATCAGCACAAACTAAAACCACTTGTTTACATTCATCATCTGATAAAAAAACAGACAGACTCTTATTTAACACAGTTTGTCCATTTTCGAAAGTATAAAATACTTTATTATAATCTAGATTCGTACGACTGCCTCTTCCAGCAGCTAAAACAATCACACTGTAGTTCATGCATCCATTATATCAAATTTTCTTAACAATGGATAAAAAAATTGGAAGATTAAACTTCCAATTCTATAACCTCTTGTTCCTTCAAAGATTTTTTCATATCAATAAGCCTTTGATTTCTTGAACCACGAAATGCCAATGTGATATCTTTTTCTTCTTCCTTAAATGGGCCATCTACTAAAACATCTAATAAAGATAACATTTCATCGGTTACTTCACAATGTTTTCTTCCCCCATCCAATAAGTCTTGATCAAGAATAAATCCCGTAAATGACCAAATATTCTTTTTTGGCAACTCTTTATGAACACGACGAAGAAGTTTTACGAGTTCTCTTTGGTTTTCTGGCTCAAACGGTTCTCCTCCAAGTAATGTCAAACCTGCAATATGACTCGGTTTTAAAGCTTCAATAATTTCATTTTCCGTTTCCTTTGTATAAGGCTTACCATAATCAAAGTTCCATGTTTCTGGTTGGAAACAATTCTTACAATGATTTGTACACCCTGATACAAATAGTGTTACACGAACACCTTTACCATTTGCGATATCATTCTTTTTTATATTTCCATAGTACATTTTGGGTTACCTCCTAAAAAAGAGCTAGAAAACTAGCTCTTATAAGTGTAGTACTCTTTCTTTGATTTCTTGTGTTCTTCCTTGGTTCCAGAACTGAGTTCCAATATATCCACAAGTACGACGAGCCACATTCATTTTTTCTTGGTCACGATTGCCACAATTTGGACATTCCCAAACTAATTTGTGGTTCTCATCTTCTACAATTTTGATTTCACCCGTATATCCACATACTTGGCAATAGTCTGATTTTGTATTTAATTCCGCATACATAATATGATTATAAATATGTTTCATAATTGCCAATACTGCATCAATATTATTTTCCATATTTGGAACTTCTACATAACTAATAGCTCCACCTGGAGAAAGTTTTTGGAATTGTGATTCAAACGATAATTTTGTAAATGCATCAATTTCTTCCGTTACATGAACATGATAACTATTTGTGATGTAGTTTTTATCTGTTACATGAGGAATAATTCCAAAACGTTCTTGTAGATGTTTAGAGAATTTAAATGTCGTTGATTCCATTGGAGTTCCATATAATGAGAAATCAATATTTTCTTCAGCCTTCCATTTAGCACATGCATCATTTAAATACTGCATAACTTTTAATCCAAATGATGTTCCTGGTTCCTCAGTATGAGGATGTCCTGTCATATAATATACACATTCACATAATCCGGCATAACCTAATGAAATTGTAGAATATCCACCAAACAATAATTTATCGATTGGTTCCCCTTTTTTCAAACGAGCCAATGCACCATTTTGCCATAAAATAGGTGCTACATCACTTGGTGTTCCTAGTAATCTTTCATGACGGCACATCAATGCTTTTTTACATAAAGCTAATCTTTCGTCCATAATTCTCCAGAATGCTTCTTCATCATGCTTACTTGAACAAGCTACATCCACTAAGTTCAAAGTCACAACACCCTGGTTAAAACGACCATAGTATTTTGGCTTACCATTTTCATCTAAATATGTAGTTAAGAATGAACGACATCCCATACATGGATAACAATGCCCTTCACCATTCACATCCACTTTCAATTCCAACATTTTCTTTTCAGAAATATAATCTGGAACCATACGCTTAGCTGTACATCTTGCAGCTAATTCTGTTAAATACCAATATTTTGAACCTTCTTCAATATTATTTTCTTCAAGAACATAAATCAATTTAGGGAATGCTGGTGTGATCCAAATACCCTTTTCATTTTTAACACCCTTGATTCTTTGTTTCAACATCTCTTCAATAATAATAGCTAAATCATCACGAGTCTGTCCTTCTGGCACTTCATTCAAATACATGAATACAGTTACGAATGGAGCTTGTCCATTTGTCGTCATCAATGTGATGACCTGATATTGAATCATCTGTACACCTTTTTCGATTTCTTTACGAACACGCATCTCTGCCATTTTATTTACAGTTTCTTCTGAAGAATCTAGATTTAACGATTCCAATTCTTCTTTTACTTCACGACGCGCCTTTTCTCTTGAAACCTGCACAAAAGGAGCTAAATGAGAAAGTGTAATACTTTGACCTCCATATTGTGAACTTGCGACTTGTGCAATAATTTGTGTAGCTACATTACATGCGGTAGAAAAACTATGTGGTTTTTCAATCATAGTTTCAGAGATAACTGTTCCATTTTGTAGCATATCATCCAAGTTTACTAAGCAACAATTGTGCATATGTTGCGCAAAATAATCGGAATCATGGAAATGAATAATTCCTTGTTCGTGTGCTTCCATAACATCTTGAGGTAATAAGAAGCGCTTTGTGATATCCTTTGAAACTTCACCAGCCATATAATCACGTTGAACGCTATTTACTAATGGGTTTTTATTTGAATTTTCCTGTTTCACTTCTTCATTATTACGTTCAAGCAAAGACATAATTTGCTTATCTGTTGAATTTGCCTTACGAACTAAAGCACGCTCATAACGATATGTAATATAGTTGTGAGCTACCGCAAAACAACGATGCTCCATCAATTCACCCTCAACCATATCTTGAATTTCTTCAACATTTGGGCTTCTCTTTAAATTTTCACATTTATCGACAACACTTTGCGTAACAGTATGAATCAATTCGTCTGTCATTTGATTATGTGTAGTTGCTTTATTTGCTTTTTTGATTGCATTTTCAATTTTTGCTGGATCAAAAACGACTTCTTCTCCACTTCTTTTAATTACTTTCATATAATTCCTCCTAAAATAGTTGAAGGTTCAACTATTTTTAATGACTATCTTAAGTATACTTATATTTTTTTCTAAAACAAGACTTTACTTTCCTACAAAATAATGCTTGAGCGATACATAAAGCAAACCGGTTTCTTAATTTTTTAAGCTCAACTAATTTGTATAAGTTTTTTATTTTTTTAAATATTTTGTACAACCCTCCTTTATTCATAAGATACCTCTTATACAGACATCATTTATGTCAATTTTATTTTTTTGATATTTCATGTTAAATTCACATATACTTGATACAATATAAGAAAGAAAAGGAGATTATATTATGGATTACAAAATCAAAGGGGATTCAGATTGTCCTATCGTTGAAATCAATTTACAAAATAAGGAAACAGTAAAAATCGAAAGAGGCTCAATGGCCTACATGTCTAATGTTACAATTGAAGGTAAAATGAACAGCAATAAAAAAGGCCTTGGCGGCGTATTAGGTGCTATTGGCCGAAGCCTTACAAGCGGTGAAAGCATGTTTATCACAGAAGCCACAGGAACCAATTATGATGGATTACTTGGAATTGCACCTTCTATTCCAGGAAAAATCATTTGTTTAGAAGTCAATTCACAAAATCACTACTATTTAAACAATGGAGCTTTTCTAGCCTGCGATAATAGTGTGAGCTATGAAATGAAAACTCAAAGCGTAGGAAAAGCATTGTTTGGTGGAACAGGTGGATTCTTTGTCATGCATACATTTGGTCAAGGAGACCTTTTGATCAATGCGTATGGGGATATTATGGAAATCAATGTGGATGATGCACATCCAATCACAATTGACAATGAACATGTTGTCGCATGGGATGATTCTTTAGATTATGAAATCAAGATTGCTTCCGGAACCTTTGGATTTACAACTGGTGAAGGATTAGTTAACGTATTCCATGGCAACGGAAAAGTATACATTCAATCTCGTAATCTTCATTCCCTTGCCGATGCATTATTACCATTCATTCCTCAAAGCAAAGACTAAAAAAGCGTGATTTTCACGCTTTTTTATTTGCAGCTATCACCTTTACAATCAATGCAAGATCGAACGCATTTATTGCCCTTTAATTTTTTGAAACTTTCTTCACTAATTGTATGTTCCATTCGACAAGCTTCTTCTTCTGCAAGAACAGGTTCTACTCCTGCATGAAGCAATTGATTTTTAAAATAAATATGTCTTTCATACACTTGACTAGCCTGCATTTGTCCTTGTTCTGTAAAAAAGATATAACCTGTTTTATCTGTATATATCAAATCTTTTTCTTTTAAGTCTTTTAAAGCATGTGAAACACTCGGCTTAGAAAAACCTAAAGCTGCGGCTACATCAATAGCACGAACATTGTCTTGTTGAGACTTTAATACATATATTGTTTCTAAATAATCTTCCTGAGATTGTGTTAGTTGCATTTCTATCCCTCCGGTTAGCTTAAACTTACCATAAAAGTATAACAAAATTTCACATAAGATTCAAAACTTTTGCACAAAAATTAAAGTTAATATACACTTATAACGTATTAGAAAATAAAAGGAGAACAAAATATGTTTAAATGTAATAAATTATTAGGCGCAGCCCTTGCAGTTGTAATGGGTGTTTCAGCTTGTGCCACAAATGTATTCGCAATCGATACATCTGTCATTGATGAAAAGTGGGGTAAACCAACCGTTGTATATGGTGGTGGTTTAACGAATGATCAAATTCAAAGCACACGTGATTTATTTGATATCAAAGATACAAACAATGTATATGAAACAAGCGTAGATGCAAACGACTTATATACTTATCTAGGTATTGCAGGTGGTAGTACATCCAGTTTAATTTCTAGTGTTATGGTACAAAAGAAAGATTCTGGAACAGGTGTAAAGGTTAAAATCATCACCGAAGACAACATCACAAAAATCACTTCAAATCAATATGCCAATGCCGCTATTACTGCCGGTGTTAGCGATGTTGAAATCGATGTAGCTTCTGTTTCAAAAGTAACTGGTGAATCTGCATTAACTGGTGTTTATAAAGCTTTAGAATCAAATGGAGAAACATTAGATTTAGATCGTACACAAGTTGCTCAGGATGAACTTGAAACAACTAATGAAATTGCCGAAAACAATGCAGATAATTCTAATTTTGATTCAGGACGCTTAGATCAAGCTATGGTTGAAATCAAAAAAGAACTTGCCGAAATCAAGCAAAATCAAGGTAGTGCAGCAACAGCAGAACAGGTTGAACAAGTTGTAACCGATGCATTAAAAAAATTTAATTTAAGCGATATCATCTCACAAGATGACATCAATAAATTAATTGAATTCGCGAAAAAATATCAAAATACTTCTGCCATTGATTCACAAGAAGTATTGAAACAATTAAACAAATTATCTGGTAGCTTAAAAAACCAATTATCAGGTCTATTAGATAAAGCTCAATCTGAAGGATGGTTTGATAAAATCATCAACTTTATCAAAAGTTTATTTAACTAAAATAAGGAAGTCTTAAGCGACTTCCTTTTCATTTGCCATACGATAAATATCAAGCATATCTGTTTCATCCAATTCTTTAAATTTTCCAAGTGTACGCGTATGCTCAAAACTACATTTATAAGTTAATTCATATAATTCAGGCTCCGTGCATTTACGATTCAACAATTCTTGAATACTTGTAGGCATGCCAATCGATTTAAAGAATTCTTCCATTTTTTCAATTGTATCCAACGCACACGATAACGTATCTGCATCATCTAAACCAAACACGCGATGACCTAGTTTTGCAAAACGCATTGGATTTTCCATATACACATGATTTGCCCAACTATCCCAAATAGCTGCAAGACCTGCTCCATGAGCCACATTAAACATGCCACTCAATTCATGTTCTAAGCCATGACAAGCCCAGTCACCTAAAGTTCTATCTCCTGTCATGCCATTATGAGATACACTACCAGCCCACATAATCTCACTTCGAGCTTGTTCATTAGTAGGATCTTCTAATAAAATTTTTGCGTTTTTAATGACAGTACAAATCAAACTCTCCGCCATTTGATCCACTAAATCCAATGTTTCGAATGGCGTAAAATACCTTTCAAGTGTATGCATAATTATATCTGTACATCCACACATTGTTTGATACTTTGATACAGTATATGTTAATTCTGGATTCAAAATCGAAAATTTAAAATACCCAAAATCACTAGCTAATCCACGCTTTAAATTTCCATCTTCATTCGTAATAACGCTTGAACCACTCATTTCACTACCCGTTGCTGCAAGTGTAAGGATGCATCCCATAGGTAAAGCTCCTTTTATTTTTTTCTTTTTGGCATAATAATCCCAAACATTGCCTTCATTATAGACACCATAAGCAATACCCTTGCTTGAATCGAGTACACTACCACCGCCGACAGCTAAAATAAAATCAACACCTTCTTCTTTACAAACTTGAATACCTTCATTTACCTTAGAAAGTAAAGGATTCGCTACAACACCACCACACAAACAATAAGCAATATTTTCTTCATTCAATGCCTTTTTTACACGATCCAACAGACCAGACTTAATGGCACTTTGACCTCCATAATGAATCAGCACTTTTGTCGGATGAAATTCCTTTAAAATCTTTCCAACCTTTTTTTCCTCATCTTTTCCAAAATAAACTTTTGTTGGTGCATAATACTTAAAATTTTCCATAAATACTCCTTTAAATCTTTTTCATTGAAATTGCTTCAATCAATAAGCTTATACCAGCTACAATCAAATAGGCTGCAATAACATAGTTGACAACTAAAGCACTTTGGAATGGCATTACCATAAAAATAATACCCAACAACAAATTAACCAAACCTGTAAAGCTCAAATAATTGGTATTTATCACTCTAAAAAAGCTTAACTTTGATCCCCAAGTCATTTTTTGAATTCCGTTCACCAATAAAACAAACGCAAACAAGAATGTTAAAGTACTCACCGTAATGGTCACTGGCATTGTATACAACAAACAGCCTAATAAGATGTTTAAGATTCCACTGACTAACCACATAGCGTCTTTAAAAAAGAAAGTGGTAGTAATATATGAATAGATTTCATAAGCTCCCCATATTATCAGGCCAATAGCAGCAATCATCTGAATGGTAGTGAACACTTTTTCTGGAAACGCAAAACATAGAATGCCAATAAGAATCAATACTATACTCAATATTATACTCGTTCTTTTTACTTTTTTATACCTTTCATTCCATTGTGTTGTAAATTCATCAATATAATTATAATCTGAATCAAACCATTTCATTTAAAACATCTCCTTTAACTGATTTCAGTATAACACCACTTTTAGCACTTTCAACACAATAGTGCTAGACATATTTCGATATCTGTCTAATATTGTAAATTCAATGTATCAATGATACACTTTTATTTGTCGAAAAAAAGGAGACTTATATGCTAAAAAAATACTTGATTGTGTTTTTTGTATCAATGGTACCACTCATTGAACTTCGTGGAGCTATTCCAATTGCCGCTGGAATGGGATTACCATTTGTACAATATTATATTATTGCGATTATCGGGAATATGATTCCTGTTCCATTTATCTATTTCTTTGCCAGAAAAATATTAATTTGGGGAGCAGGCAAACCTGTTATTGGAAACTTTTTTACTTGGTGTTTAGAAAAAGGTGAAAAAGGCGGAAAAAAATTACAAGCTACGACAGGTAAAGGATTATTCGTTGCCCTACTATTATTTGTAGGTATTCCATTACCAGGCACAGGTGCATGGACTGGAACTCTTGCCGCTAGTATCTTAGACATGGATTTCAAATCAAGCATATTAGCCGTTATGTTAGGTGTCATTCTTGCAGGTATCATTATGGCTTTAGCGAGTATGGGCTTATTTGGCGCACTTGGAGCACTGTTTTAAATAGTGCTTTTTTCTTTTATTTAAAGACACATTTAATAAATTAGGATATAAAGCTAAAATCAACACTCATACAAC